>JAHJCW010000029.1 GCA_018812885.1 bacterium
GTAAAAGCAAAATATTCAATCGTAAAAGTATAACATGCCTTTTTTTCTCCAGTTTTTATCAATTTTATATCAACTAAGATTTTTTGTTCTTCTGGCTTATATCTTGCCCATGTTTTTCTTATTCCTTTAAAAATTGAAGATTCAATTTCTTTTTCTGCTGTTAATATCTTCTTTTGTGGATAAATAGTTGCGTTATCAACATCTATAGCTAAATATCCCCCTGCATCTAAAAACAGAGAACACTTATTTAACATTTGAACAATTTTTTTTTCAGTTCTATTTTCCGTTAGCACATTACAAGGCAAAATGATTAAAGGAACTCTAATGTTTTGACTAAAATCGTTTATGTCCATATTGTATATTTCATATTTTTTTATGTGAGATGATGTATCAATTTTCCCAAGCCTCATGCTAAGTTCTCTCACCATGGCTGAACTTTTCTCAACAGCAACAATTTGATTATTCAAGAGAAGCTCCCCCATAATACGACCTGTTCCGGGGCCTACATATAAAATAGCACCTTCTTTTGCATAATTTTTGGCGGCATAAGTCCAAAAAGGTAAATCCGTTTTATACGTATAGAATTCACTGTAATATGAAGCAAAATATTTATAATAATCTCTCATGAATTAACTCCACTAACAGCATTGTCAATATTGGAATTTCTTTTTATTGCTATAAAAACTAAAAACAATGATATCAAACTGACTGATGCATAAACAGTGGTTATGACAAGAAAGGAAGTGATAGTTATTAATATTGAATAGAGAATTACAGAAAGAAGTATCGAAAGAAAGAATGAGCTTTGAGATATTATATTTATTTGTTTGAATCTCACCTTATCACATAGCATAATCAGATTTTCTATATTTAGAAAAGCAATTATAGCTGAATATGACATAATACCAATCATTATCATCGATAAAGTGGGATTATTAACAAGGGAAATAATTATAAGACTAAAACAACTGGTCAATCCAAAGAAAATGATTCTCAATTCTTTGGATTGAAATAGTTTATCTGTAGAATTATGAAATGCTCCAATAGCTGAGCATATTCCTATTATTGTAAAATAATAACCTACATATGCTTGTCCCAATTTATAAATTTTCAATGCAAGTATTGCAGGTAACATATTTAAGATTCCTATACCGAATACATATGCAAATTTGGTTGCGATAATAAAATAATAACCAGACAATGCCTTAGAAATACTTTGAAATATATTTGAATTATTAGATATGATTTTACAATTTTGAACATGAGCGATTACAGTATTGGATTCGGCATCATACCTGTATAAAATAAGGAATAAAGCGCTAACAATAAAAGTTACAGAGTCAAGAATGACAATATATATAAACCCATAATGTACACTCATATAACTTGCAGTAAGAGCTCCTAAAATAAGAGAGATCTCATAGTAATATCTTAATATTGATATTTGCTTTCCTATGTCCACCTTCTGGCCATTTGCTTTAATTAAATGATTTTTCATTACAAGAAAGACACTATTAGCCGCTGCAATAACAAACTGCACAACGAATATTCCTAAAACAGAATTTAAATGAACAAATAAAATGGAAAAGAGTAGAATGACTCCTCTAGAAACATCCAAAAAGATCATTAGATTTCTTTCATTAGTTTTATCTGGAATCTTTATTGAAAATATGGAAAACAATAGCTGAGGTGCTATTCCAACACTGAAACTGATAGCGAGAGATACTGCAGAACCCGTCATCCTATAAACTTCACCATACACAGCAACAGTAAAAAGCCAACTACCATAGCTAGAAATAAAATCAGCAAATGACATATACATTATATTTTTATTATAAGACTTCATCTATATGCTCCATTAGCTCCGTAATTTGTTCATGTGGCTCAAAACCAGAAAAACAGAATCTCAATACATTATCATACTCAAATATTCCACAGACTATATTTTTTCTTAATAATGCGTTATATACATCTTTCAAATTGGATTTGACAGGAACAACTGATACAATACCACTCGAAATTGGTTTTTTTGTAATTAA
>JAHJCW010000309.1 GCA_018812885.1 bacterium
ACCATTTAATCCTACCATAATACCTAATATTGATGCGATTCCCTTTCCGCCTTTAAATTTCATAA
The DNA here is from genome assembly GCA_018812885.1 of bacterium. GTDB lineage: Bacteria > Fidelibacterota > Marinisomatia > Marinisomatales > JAHJCW01 > JAHJCW01. Next base: position 66 of record JAHJCW010000309.1, read on the forward strand.
AGACCGGATAAATATGTCCGACCATTGCCATAACCCCCGCCAATACTGCTAGATTGGTATTGCCGTTAGTGATATATTTTATTATCCACATTGCCACCGCTGCTTTCAAAGCATCGATTAAAAATGTTGCAGCGCCGAATTTCCAACCCATCACGATTACGGCGTTAGAGGCTCCGGCATTAGACGTGCCTTTTTCTCTGATATCAATTCCTTTGAATGCCTTTCCCAAGATATACGAGGCATTGATATTTCCCAAAAGATATCCGATTATTATTGCTAAAAGTATATTCATATTCTCCTCAGTTTGCTAAAATTACTATTCGAAAAGTAAAAATTCCATTTTTAAAATATTGTATGCAAAAGATTGTAATAAGTAATACATTTTATTACGGATTTTATTTGTGTCGTAGAAAATCTCATTGTATTTTAAATTATTGGTACAAAATTAACTAATAAAATATAGAATGAAAAAGACTATTGAATTAAAAGGCGTTGATCTGCAAAGTCTGCTTGGGGTAGGTGATGTACATCTAAGATTGATAGAAAATTCCTTTCCCGGGCAAATTATTGTCAGAGGTGATAACATACATTTAGACGGTGTTGAGAAGGATATCAATACTGTACACGATGTATTTCATGAAATGATTCAGACCCTTAATCGTAAAGGGAGCTTAACGAAAAAAGACGTTCATCAATTAATAAATATATCAAATGTTGAAAATGGCAATATTCAAGAAAAAACCGAAAATGTAATTCATTACGGTAGAAAAGGCGCAATTCGATCGCGAACGGTTGGTCAAGAGGAATACATAAGAATTGTTCGTGAAAACGATATTGTTTTTAGCATCGGTCCGGCTGGAACGGGCAAAACTTACATTGCGGTTGCGTTTGCGGTGGCGGCTTTGGAAAGTCATCAAGTCGACAGCATTGTCTTATGCCGTCCAGCTGTAGAAGCTGGTGAAAACCTTGGTTTTTTACCGGGTGATCTCCAGGAAAAAGTGGATCCATATTTAACGCCTCTTTATGACGCTTTACACGATATGGTACTGCAAACAAAGCTAAAACCGTTGCTTGCAAAAAAAATCATCGAAATTGTACCTTTAGCTTATATGCGCGGACGAACCCTTAACAATGCATTTCTAATTTTAGACGAAGCTCAAAACGCCACAGCGATGCAAATGAAGATGTTTCTTACTAGATTAGGAGTTAATTCACAGGCAATCATAACCGGCGATGTAACGCAAATTGATCTTCCGAAAAATGTAGATTCCGGTCTTATACAAGCTGCTAATATTTTGCAAAATATAGATGGAATTGGATTTGCTACGTTAACTGAAACTGATGTAGTAAGACACCAATTGGTAAGAGAAATTATTAAAGCGTACGAAAAGGAATTGGAGTGAATTTCCCTCTTTTATTTATCATTCTGCCTTTAGTGTGGAATCCACAATTTAAAATGGATACCCGCCTCCGCGGGTATGATAACCTATTTTTGTCATCCTCGAAGGAACATGGCAACTGAAGGATCCAACAAAATCACATCACCAAAAACCCTCAAGGACATAAAGACCTTGAGGGTTTGATATAATGAATTCTTCACTCCGTTCAGTATGACAAATTCAATGGTTTTTATATAAGCAATTGTTAATATTTAAACCTTGCGAAGGTTTTAAACCCTTCGCAAGGTTATTTCTATAAATTATACCTTTTTCAAATCTGAATTATTGGTAATTTATATATCTAAATATGAACTCAATTAAAATATTTTGAAGAGTTCATTTATGGTTAATGTAATGCTGAAATATATAAGTTACTTGAATCCGAAAATTAGCGAATTTCATTTCGTGTCCACTAATTATTCACACAAATTAATTAAATCAAAAAATCATAAGGAAGATTCATGTCTGATTTAAGAGAAGTAGTTATTGTATCCGCTAAACGCACACCGGTTGGTTCTTTCCAAGGAGTTTTATCAACTGTACCCGCACCTAAGTTAGGTAGTATTGTTATTAAAAGTATTCTTGATGAAACCAAAATCGATCCAAAAGAAATTGATGAAGTAATAATGGGTTGCGTGCTTCCTGCAGGTCAGGGTCAAGCACCTGCTCGACAAGCTGCATTGGGTGCCGGATTGCCTAATTCAGTTGAGTGTATGACAATCAACAAAGTATGTGGTTCAGGTATGAAATCTGCAATGTTAGCCGCACAAGCAATACAAGTTGGCGATGCCGAAGTGATCATCGCGGGTGGCATGGAAAATATGAGTTTAGCGCCATATCTATTACCAAAGGCACGTACCGGTTATAGAATGGGAAATGGAAAGTTGATTGATTCGATGGTTAATGATGGACTGTGGGATGTGTATAATAATATTCACATGGGCAATTGTGCTGAACTATGCGCTAAAGAGCGAAAATACTCGCGTGAAGCACAAGATAAATTGGCAATAGAATCTTATAAACGTGCGCAAGCTGCAATAAAAAATGGTTCATTTGATGCTGAGATTATTCACGTTGAAATGCCACAACGCAAAGGTAACCCAATTATTGTAAATCAAGATGAGGAACCGGGCAGGACTAATTTTGAAAAAATTCCAAAACTACGACCGGCTTTCGATAAAGATGGAACAATTACAGCTGCCAATGCCTCCAAAATCAATGATGGGGCTGCGGCGATTTTGATTATGTCAAAAGAGAAAGCGAAACAATTGAATTTAAAACCAATGGTAAAAATAATTTCGCAAGCATCAGCAGCGCAGGCACCGGAATGGTTCACTACTGCACCAAGTAAGGCAATTGCAAAAGCATTAAAGAAAGCAAAATTAAACGCCGAAGATATTGATTTATGGGAGATCAATGAAGCATTTGCGCCGGTGGCTATGGCAGCAATTGATGATTTTAAACTTGACATAAAAAAGGTAAATATAAATGGCGGGGCAATTGCGATTGGTCATCCAATTGGAGCATCTGGAGCTAGAATATTTACAACTTTGTTACATGCTATGAAAAAACAAAATGCTAAATTTGGGCTGGCAACTTTATGCATCGGAGGCGGTGAAGCCTCCGCAATAATTGTAGAGAGGATTTAATGGATTTTAAATTAACTGAAGAACAAGAACTTATTAAAAAGACGGCGCGAAAATTTGCCATTGAACATCTTGAACCGGGCGTGATTGAACGTGATGATTTAGCCAAAACTCCTTATGAACAAATAAAAATGATGGGTGAGTTAGGATTCTTAGGAATGATGGTCCCCGAAGAGTGGAACGGTGCGGGAATGGATGCGGTTAGTTATGTTGTTGCAATGGAGGAAATTTCTCGAATTGATGCATCTGCCGGAGTTATAATGTCGGTAAACAATTCCTTAGTTTGTCAGATATTTTTAGATTGGGCAAATGATGCTCAACGCCAAAAATATCTTACTAAACTTGCGACCGGGGAGTACATTGGGGCATTCAGTTTGAGTGAACCACAATCGGGTTCGGATGCAAGTAATATGCACACATTTGCCGAAAAAGATGGTGATAGTTATATTTTAAATGGCACAAAAAATTGGATAACAAATGGCTTAACGAGTGACGTGCTAATGGTAATGGTACCTACGACCAAAGGGATTGGTTATAAAGGAATATCATGTTTTATTATTGAGAGTGGAATACCGGGATTTTCACGGGGTGCTAAAGAAAATAAATTAGGTATAAGAGGTTCGGAAACTTGTGAAATATATTTTGATAATTGCCGGGTACCGGCTGAAAATATGGTAAATGAAGCAGGTCAGGGCTTTCGTATTGCAATGAAAACTCTGAACGGTGGTCGGATAGGTATAGCGGCACAAGCTTTGGGAATTGCACAAGCCGCTTTGGAAAAGAGCGTTGCATACGCAAAAGAAAGAAAACAATTTGGCAAAACAATTGGTACATTTGGTGCAATACAATCTAAAATAGCCATAATGGCTACAAATATAGAGGCATCTCGACTTTTAACATTACATGCTGCACAATTGAAAGATGAACACAAATCTTACGCCAAAGAAGCCGCGATGGCTAAACAATTTGCATCGCAAACTGCAGTAGATGCTGCTCGTGAATGTGTACAAATTCATGGCGGCTACGGTTACATGCAGGAATATGGCGTCGAAAGATTAATGCGCGATGCTAAAATAACACAAATTTATGAAGGAACTTCAGAAATACAAGAAGTTGTTATCGCAAGATCAATTATGGAGGAATAGAATGGTAGCAAAAGAAAAACAGTTGCAGAATATTAATTGGGATAAACTTACATTTAGTATCACACCGACTAGATCGATGTACGAAGCTCATTGTGAAATTGATGGAGAATGGGATGAAGGTAAACTCGTTTCTTACGGAAATGTAAGTATGTCTCCTGCTGCCGGAGTTTTAAATTATGGTCAAGGCATATTTGAGGGGATGAAAGCCTATCGATCTGCTAAAAACAGAGTTGTTTTGTTCCGTCCTGAAAAAAACGCATTAAGAGCAGCAACTTCGGCTGAGCGGGTATGTATTCCTCCCGTTCCCAAAAAAATGTTTATCGATGCTTGTAAACAAATCGTACGTGATAATATCGACTATGTACCTCCACGTGGAAAAGGAAGTTTATATTTACGTCCAGTTATTTGGGGCACAGGTCCGGTTTTAGGAGTTGCACCTGCTCCGTCGTATACATTTTTAGTTTATGTATCACCTGTTGGTCCATATTTTAAATCGGGTGTTAAATGTTTAAATCTGCGAATTACTAATCAATTTCATCGAGCTGCGCCAAAAGGAACAGGTGGGCATAAAGTTATTGGTAATTACGCTGCATCATTATTCCCACGGAAGTTAGTAAAGAAAGCAGGATTTGATGATGCAATATATGTTAATGCAGCAAATGAAAAATTTATTGAAGAACTCGGTTCGGCAAATTTATTTGCCATAAAAGACAATGTCTTGATGACTCCTTCTTTAGATGGTTCTATTTTACCTGGCATTACACGTGATTCAGTATTAATCATTGCCCGTGATTTATTACATATGGAAGTACGAGAACGAAGTATTGAAATCAAAGATTTTCTATGTGCAGATGAGGTATTCTGCAGTGGTACAGCTGTGGTAGTTACTCCTGTTGGAAAAATCACTACGAATAATGCTGCAACTACTATTAATAAAAATAAAATAGGTCCTATCACAGAAAAAATACGAAAATTATTATTGGATATCCAAAGAGAGGAGATTGAAGATCCATTTGGATGGATTCACCCAATCAATTAGTTCGAGTGACTAACGGAAAACATCCACGACATCTTGGGAGAGTAGCCGTGTTTCAGGCATTGTATTCGGGACATATCTCTCAAGAGAATGAAAAAAAAATATTAGATGATATTCTGGGTCGTTACAATTTTGATGATGATATTAAAGAATATGTCACTGCTCTATTTTTAAGAACTATTGAAAATAAGAAATTCATAGTGGAAACCATATCTAAATATCTCGAAAATTGGGAATGGTCTAGAGTTGCATTACTTGACCAATTAATATTGCAAATGGCAACTGCTGAATTGTTCTACATTGACGATGTTCCACCAAAAGTGACCATTGCGGAAGCTATTGAAATAGCACAACAATACAGCACAAGTGATAGCTCTGCATTTGTAAATGGTATATTGGACGCTATATATAAGGAACAAAATTTAATGGAAGATGGTTAATGTTTGATGGATAATGGATTATTGTATACTAATTAATAGATGAAGGAATTAAATATTA
>JAHJCW010000310.1 GCA_018812885.1 bacterium
AAGATGAAAAAAATTGTATATTTTGATGAAGTGAAATACTATAGAGTGCCATCAAACTAATAATAATTAAAAACGTAATCGGAATTATTATTATATATACTTTTATACTATTATTCCGAATCGATAACATTTTTAACGTTATTCTCCATATTAGAATCTTTATAAATATAAGATAATATTTGACGGACAATTGGAGCTGCTTCGTCGCCTCCATGTCCTGCATTTTCTAATAAAATAACAAAAGAACGCTTAATATCGTCTTTAACCGCATATCCGATAAACCAAGCGTGTGGTTTACCATGCGGATTTTCCGATGTTCCTGTTTTACCTGCAACCTTTAAACCTTCGATATGTGGATTGGCTGTTTTGCCTGTTCCTTTTTTATCATTCACAACACGATAAAGTAAATTGTTAAATCTGTCCCAAGTGCTTTTCGAAATATTTTCAATATTTACATTTTTTATTCCTAAAGATTCCGCAAAATGTGGTTGTTTGGTATGACCGTTTGTAAAAAATAAATTTATATATGTTAATAATTGTATGGGCGTTACTAAAGTTTCACCCTGACCAATTGCAATATTCAACTTTAATCCTTTGGTCCACCCTTTTGCACCATATCGTAAATCAAAATATTTTTTATCGGGTACATTACCATAACTTTCGGAAGGCAAATCAATTCCAGTTTTTTCTCCAAATCCAAATTGTCTGCATAATTCAGCCCAGTCATCAAGGGGTATATTTTGGATAACATTGTAAAAATACACATCGCAAGATTCTATTAATGCTTTGTCTAAATTAACATAACCATGACCTGCTTCATTCCAACATCTAAATGTACGATTTCCAAATCGATATTTTCCTGAACAGTAGATTTGTTTGTCAGGACTGATAACTCTGTGCTCCAAAATGTATGCTAAGGTAATCATTTTCAGAGTTGATCCCGGAGGATATAACCCGCTAGTGATTCGATTTAATAATGGTTTATTAGGATCATTCAATATTTGATTCCACTCATCAGATATAGTAACCCCGGTAAATAGGTCAGGTGAATAACTTGGTGAATTAACAAAACTAAATATTTCTCCGGTTTCGGGGTCACTGATTACGGCACATCCGCGTTTACCATTCATTAATTCTTCAACAAACTTCTGGAGTTTGGAATCAATAGTAATAACTAAATCTTTGCCTGGCTTGGGTAATATTTTATTCCGGCCATGTGCTTCTCCGATAATCCTCCCGTAAACATCAATTGCTTTATATTCAACACCATTCAGATCTCGCAAGTATTCTTCGTAAGATTTTTCGAGACCGCTCCAACCAATTAAATCTCCATAACTATATTCATTTGCATTTGGAATATCTCGAATATTGGTTTTATCAACGTCAACAACATAGCCAAGAAAATGTGATCCATTAATATCAGAAGCATAATGTCTTTCTTGAATTTGTTTATAATCAATGCCAGGCAAATCCAGGTTATGCTCTTCCAATCGAGATATTTGCTCAAACGTTAAATCTTTTATTAATTTCACCGGCGTAAAATATCCGTTATAATATTTTTGATAATTTTCAGATAATATTATGGAATCTAAATTTATTAATTGGCAAATAATAGAAATTATACTATCAATATTAGTAATGACATTTGGTAAAGCGAATAATGCATAGGTCGGCGCATTATCAACAATAATTTCTCCATCTCGATCGAGGATTGAGCCTCTTGGAGCATTAAGACTCTCAACTCTTATGCTATTAATATTTGCTTTTTCTTTGTATTGATTATATTGTACAATTTGTAATTGAAAAAACTTAACTATTAATATGCTAAATACAGTAATAAGTAATATGTTAAATGCTATATAACGTCTTATAGAAACATCGTTTTCAGTTTTTAACATTTTAGGTTCTACGCAACGGTACAATAAATTGCAGTATTGCCAATATACACACTGTATATAAAGTTGTTTTAAACCATGTTAAAAGAAATATCTTAAAATTGTTATAAAATAAATAATCATAGTGAAAATACGAAAATATAAAAAAACTTCCCATTATTATCAAAAAACATGAAAAGTTAAAGTAAAATGGTATCATTTTGTAGTGTTGGTTTTTTAAAAATCCTCCGGTATATCCAACTAGCGAATAAATCAAGGGTAATAAACCGATTATCAAACCGTTGTTAAAAATGCTTGCTATTAATCCAATGCTAAATCCTGCAAGAACTCCTTTAAAACTACCAAAATTAACCGCAAAATATAGAACAAATATAATTAAAAAATCAGGGCGGACACCTCGAATCGAAAAAAGATTTGAAAAGAATATTTGCATAAAAAATGCTATAATTAAAATTAAGCCATATTTCCTCATTAATATGGCTCATTATTGATTATTACAAAAACATACATAAGAGAACTTAGATTTTCTTCAATTTGTACAGAGATTATTTTTTGAAATTGAATCCTATCATCAGCTACGCTTGAAACAGTACCTACATGCAGACCTTCAGGGAATATATCACTTAATCCTGATGTAACAACTTGATCACCAACATTTACAATTGAATTTTTATATACTTCTCGCACATTACAAATATTATTTATAGCCCACCTTAATATCCCTGTTGTCCCGCTTGGTAAAAATCGAACACCGATACGAAAACTTGGATCACTAATTAACTGAACAACAGAGGATTGATCATTAATCTTAGCTATTTTACCAATAATACCGGAGGGAGTTATCACCGGATTATTTTTTTTTACTCCAGCATCAGATCCAACATCAACTGTCATAGAAAGCAAATTTGCACTTAACCCCATATTAATAACTTTAGCAGGAATCATTTCAATTTTGGATTCTCTCTTGAAATCTAACATCTCCTTTAACCTTGCATTTTCCACTTCATATTCAAGTAAAGATTCCTTTTCCAGAAACAAAACTATTAATCGTTCTCGTAACAGCTCATTTTCTTGAGCTGTTTTTACAAGCAGATTAAATCGTACAATTGGTGAATTAATAATAGTTGATAAATTATTAATAGTATGTTGAAATGGTTTTATAGTGGTGGAATCGCTATTATATATAATAATTAACGAAAGAAATACTGATAAGATAAATACTAAGTGATGCTTATTTTTTTGAACTATTACTAAAAGTTTAGCAACCATTTACATCAAAACAGCCTCATATTTTTCTAAATTTTCGAGAACAATCCCGGTCCCTTGCACCACTGCTAATAAAGGATTTTCAGCAACGTTTACAGGAACATTAGTTCTCTCACGAATTATTTGATCTAATCCTCTTAATAACGATCCTCCACCGGTCAAAATGATTCCACGATCTATTATATCAGATGATAACTCCGGTGGAGTTTGTTCTAACGCTTTTCTAACTGCTTCTACAATACTATTTACCGGATCTTTTAATGCTTGGCGGATTTCATCAGAGGAGACATCGACTACTTTTGGAATACCTGAAATAAGGTCTCTTCCTTTAATAGAAATTGTTTCAGCTTTCATTCTCATTGCCGACCCAACAGTTATCTTAATAGCTTCTGCTGTTGGTATGCCAATATCAAGTTTATGTTCATTTCTAAACCATTGAACGATTGATTCATCCATTTCATCACCGGCAATTCTAATTGTTTCTTTGGAGACTACTCCGTTTAGCGCTATTACTGCAACTTCTGTAGTGCCGCCCCCTATATCAACAATAATATTTCCGATCGGTTTACTAATTTCTAATCCAATTCCTATTGCAGCTGCCATAGGTTCTTCGATTAAGTACACTTCTTTAGCATTAGCCCTTTCGCCGGAATCTTTGACAGCCCGTCTTTCAACTTCTGTTACACCTGACGGTACACAAATAACCATTTTGGGTCTTGCTAGCCTGTTAAGGTTTATCTTTCTTATAAATCCTTGCAGCATTTCATCGGTCATATTAAAATTGGCAATAACTCCATCATGTAAAGGTCGTATAGTTTCTAATCCTCGATGTGTTTTCCCCATCATCGCTTTGGCATCATTACCGACAGCAATTACTTTCCCATCATGAACGGAACGAGTTACAATTGAAGGTTCATTAATTACAATTCCTTGCCCACTAAGATAAATTAACGTATTGGCAGTTCCCAAGTCGATTGCGATATCCCCGGAAACCCAATTAAAAGCTTTATAAATTTTGTCTAATATATTCATCTAAAATGTTCAAATTTTAATTAAACCTTAAAAAATAGAATTGTAACTTAAAGAAAATAATATTGATTTAGATAGTCAATAAAATTGAAATTGAAACTAAATTCAATCAATTTCTACTCTGCTTTGGTCGCCAAGTATAAATCTATGAGCTGAATGTTCTCGATGATTACCAATGATTTGTACGTCAATGCCAATTAAGGAATTAGTAATTTTATCTTCAACATTACTAATTTTACTGTCGCTCATAATAATTGAATACCCAACTTTACTATTAATAATTGTACAACGCTTTCCAATAGCAGTATATGGCGCAATATGTGCTTTATCTATAATAGAATCATCATTAATAATTATTGGTCCATCAAGTTTTGAATTTGATATTTTTACATTTTTTCCTAAATGGATATTACCAGTTACTTCACAATCAGTTAGAATCGCTTCTCGGTTATCCTTAATATTATCAAGTACTAATCGATTTGCCTCCAGCAAGTCTGAGGGCTTACCAGTATCTTTCCACCAACCAGTAATCTCTGAATAACTAATATGATATCCCTTGTTCAATAAATATTGATGAGCATCAGAAATTTCTAATTCTCCTCTCGCCGAAGGTTTAATATTATTAACCGCTTCAAAAATAGTGCTATCATAAAGGTAAATACCCGTTACTGCAAAATTACTTTTTGGATTCGCAGGTTTTTCTTCAATTCCAATAATTTTATCATCTTTGATCTCTGCGACACCAAAGCGATTTGGATCCGGCACTTTACTTAAAGCAAGATGACAATTAGAACCAGCGTTTTTAAATTCTGATACAAATTTGTTTATGCCACCAACTAATATATTATCACCCAAATAAAAAATAAATGGATCACTACCTATAAATTTCTCTGAGATTTTAACAACATGCGCTAATCCAAGCGGAGCATCTTGTGGAATATAAGTAATTTTTATATTTCGGCTACTACCATCACCAAATTCTGATTTAATTGAATTATCGTCAGCATTTATGATTATACCTACATCATTAATATTTGCATCACGGACATATTCCAATGCATAATCCAACATCAACTTGTTAGCAATTGGGATTAGATGTTTATTTTGAGTATGAGTAATTGGACGTAGTCTTGTCCCATGACCTCCGGCAGTTATAAGCGCCTTCATTTTTTTCTCCTCATAGCATCTTTAGATAATTTATCAGCTACAGAGTTTTTCTCTCTTGGTATATGGGTCAATGACCATGACTTAAATTGACTAAGCAGATTTATTACTTCGTTAAATAATATTTGCATACGATCATTTTTCACTTTATAATTTCCGTTTATTTGCTTTACGACCAACTCGCTATCAGCAAATATATCAATACTTAATATATTCAATTTTTGTGATTCTTCAAGTCCCTTGATTAGGGCGTTATATTCCGCTTCATTGTTAGTGGCGCTACCAATAAATTCCGAGAAATTAAATAATTCATCACCATTACGATAAAAGACACCACCAATTCCTGCAGTTTTTGTGTGCAAATCCGCCGCACCATCTACAAATAATTTTACAGATTCACTATATTCCAAACGGTTTTTGATATTATTAAGCACTTCAATATCAACATTCTTAATGTTACTCAATACTTTTGTTTGAAGCACTTTTTTTAATTCAACTAGTTCGGTTTTGGATAGTTTTAAAATCACGGGTTTGAATTTATTGGATTTTGAGTAAAATTAAAATTGGTTATTAGGAAATCAGGATTTAGCATTATTCCATTCTTTATGTATCTCAATTTGTTCTAATATGTCTGTATCTGATATTTTAAATCGCTTTAATTGCGATTGATTTTGCTTCCGAAAAACAAAATAAGCGCTTAATCCAATCAATAATAAGGTTACTCCAGTATATAGTTTGCTATAGTAAAATTCTTTTATTGAATAAATTAAATAGAAAATAGTAAAATACCATACACTCCATTTCCCCTTTTCACTTTCTTTCTTTATATCTCTCTTAATTTCTTCTAAAGTCGGTCTTTTCATCATCTCGTAACCAACAAATTGTAAAATCGGATGTTTTAAGAATGGATTCATAAATTTACCTCTTATTTAATAAACGGATTTGTACCATTTTGTGCAGGGCACTCTTCCCAATAATAACACCAATTACATAGTGTAGATTCCTTAGCGGGAAACTCACCCCCGCTATCCATTTTCGAACGAATATTATCAATTTGTTTTTTTATACTAATAGATAAATCCTTTAATTGTTTCTCAGTCCGAACTGATTCTACTTCTATTCCCTGTTGTAAAAAATGCCAAACTAATTTTACTGATTTAATCTCTTTGTCCTTATTAATCAATCCGATTTGATACAATGCCAACTGATTATCCTTATCTGCCTGAATTTGAGTAAGCGCTCGCTTTCCTGATTTATAATCGTGGATTTCCCAATTACCTTCTCCATCATGATCTAATCTATCAACAATACCCTTAATCTGATATTCACTATTCGCGTCTAATATAAAATTTAATTCAATTTCATTACCTACTATTGATTCTTTGAATGGAGAGTGTTTTCGAAAATATCGTGCAATACAATCTTCCCCTAAATATTTATAATAATTAGTTGTATTTTTAACCCTAACTATACCAATACGATTATGCCATTTATCCTGCCAATATGAGTTATATTTTTCAATGACATGATCAAAAAAGGGAATCCGACCATCCAATACTTCATTATATAAATATTCCAATGATTCATGTACCCTTTTACCCATGAATGCTTCGACACTTTCATCGGATTTTCGAATATCATCAATATATCTAATTTTGAATTGGGCTGGGCATTTCTTATAAGTTTCTAAACTACTATACGAAAATCTTATCATCTATTTTGTTTAATAATATTTATCTGCGATAACCAAGGAAAGGAGTCGATAAGCGATATTGTCCAAATCCATCCGTGTCTGTAAATGTAAAAGATTCCTGAATTCTATAATAATACCATATTTCGGTAGTATTCTGCATTTGAGGTAAAATCGTACGCTCAATATCGTCCGGAGCTCCAAAAATTATGTATATCATCCCCATGTCCGTCTCCCAACCATCTACAAAACTGTCGAAATGAGTGTTTGCAAACAACACACGTTTGTAATATTCATTCATTAATTCGTTTACAGCAGTATCAGGTGTAGGATCACGACGTTTCCATAATTTTTTTAATAACTCTTCCTTATTTTTAGACGATACTTTTTTTATTTCCGCTCTTTCTTTAGAATTAAGTATGTATCGCATTTGCTGTAAAGCATCATCAAGGTTTGATACTAAATGCGATATACCGGCCTTATGTATTACTATATTTTTAATTTTTTCAGTAATATATTTATCCTGTACTAATTCAGTTTTTACTTTAAAACTGATTCCTTCAATTTGTTCATTTGGCAGATTTATTGTATGATGAAATATTCCCGTTTGTGATGTATCAGTAATCGTCTTTTCAAATAAAACTTTTCCATCTTTATTTACGAATTGTGTATTCAAAGTATATTTATTTGGTGACACTTTTCCAGATAAATAAAAAGTCAATCCGTCATCTATGTCAAATGTGCTATTGCTTACTACAGGGATCAAGCTATCACCGAAGCCCCAATTACCAACTGACTTTTCTAACAATATCGGTTCATGTAGATAATGAGTATTGTCATAATCAGATAAATCCAATTTTATAGTATTTTCACCAATATTTTTTGTATCAAGATCCAATAAACTGGCAACCACTTTATATTTTCCCGATGAAATAGTGTACATACTCATTAGAGTTTTATTTTCCAATATTGAATTAGTGGAATTATAATCCTTAACGATAATTGAATCTTGCCAGACTTCTCTCCCAATTTGCTTTCCCTTTTTTGTCTGCAAAGCAATCACTGCTTCATAACGTGCAATAAAGCTTGTATCGATTTTTACGTATTGTAGCGTAATATTTGGTATTTGCATATAAATTAATACTTCCAAGGAATCACTGACATTTGTTGTTCTTGTAAAAGCAGATAACGCAAATTTTTCAATATTTTTCTTTGGTATTTGTTGTTGCCGTTGTGCTAAAGTTATATTTCCATTTAATACAAACAGTAAACTAAACAATAATATTATTTTGAATTTTTTCATAAGTTTTTTTTCCATAAATATTTTATCAGACCATTCTCACTACCAATCAGCAATGTATCATCAAGAATATACATATCCTGCACCGAACCTATAAATGGATAATCATATAATCGTGAAGATCCATCATTAAGATTAATTTGCCAAATACCGTTATCGGTTCCGATAAAACAATATTTATTTGCAATAACTAGATTATTTACATTACTACCGGTATAAGCTGATGGTTCCACAACTACTGACCAAGATTCATCTTTAATATTGTATTTTAATACACCAACTTGAGTAGATACGTAAATTCCATCATCATTTTGATATAAGTCAGTGAAACCGGTAAAAATATTTTTTCTTTCATTAATATTCTCAATATTGCCATAACTTTTAAAATCAATCAACAGATTTTTTATTTGCTCATATATGAATAAATAATTATCAGTCGCTATCCATAAATTTCCATTAACAATCTCAAGATCATTTATTCTTCGCAAACTCAATAAATTTCCAAAATCTATTTGTTCAGTGTGTTTTGTGATTTTTGATATTTTTGCTAATCCTCTTGTTGAACCAACCCAAATTGAAGAGGTATCTTCAGCCATAGCCGTAACCATCCCCCCTGGAATACCATTGGCTTCTGTAATTTCTCTCCAATAGTTCTTCTTCTTATTATAAATTGCTATTGTTGAATTGCTGCCAAACCAGACTTCTTTTTCTATTTCTAAAATAGAATAAAATGACTTAGGATTAAGATTTATTTCGTATTCGAAATCTATATGTCGGAAATCGTCAATACGATAATTGTATTTTGTAATACCTTCGGTATTATAATTATTTCGTCCTGTTATCCAAAATTCTTCACTTTTTGTAAATGCTATATCTGTAACATCCGTATTGTTTAATCCAAAGCTATGTGGATAAAACGTTTCCATTTGATCATCACCGGTAAAAATCGTTCCGTCTTCCATTCCAATATATACATCGCTATTTTTCCCATAGTAATAAGTAACCGGCATAATAATTTTACCATACGGATCAATAAACTGATTATTATTTATGATCCATCCGTCCATTATTGCATAATTTTTTAAAGCATTCAGTATTTCCAAAAATCGTTCTCTTTTGCTGCTCCAAATCACTTCCTCATCTGGTAGAGGCAATAATCCTATCACAATTCCAGTGACTTTATCTAATTTTATAAAGATACTTCCGGCATTTATCCAAATATAATCATTAGAAGATCCAATTTGTTGTACAAGCACTTCACGATGTAAACCGGTATCATCCAAATCTATGTGAAACCAATTCCCTTCAGCGTTATAGGAATAATCAATGGAGCTCTCTGACGCTGCCCAAAGTATCCCTGTGTTTTGGTCGAAATGTACTGCCAGTATATGATTGTCTGAAAGACCCTGAGCCGTCGTTATTGGTTCCCCAAATCGATTTTTGTACAATTGGAATTGCAATATTCCTGCATTTTCAGTTCCGAAATATATATAATTATATCCTTCAGAAATCGAATTAATGCTTCCGGTTTGCCGATATAAAGTCCAATCAAATGCTTCAAAACGGGAATCAGGTTGAGACAATACAATATTGGAGATTAATGCTATACTGAATATTATTTTCATCTATTAGACTTACAACATCTGATTGATTAGCCAACAGGTTTCTCTGCAAGTTCCACCAAAACTCTCCCGGTACTTCTAGGATGTATAAAAGCAATTAAATATCCTTCTGCACCAACACGCGGAATTTTATCAATTAATTCAACACCAGCTTCGATTAATTCCTCCATTGCTAGTTTAATATCCTCCACCAGAAGGCAAATATGGTGAATACCCTTACCTCTTTTATCAATAAATTTTGCAATTGGGGATTCGGGAGATGTAGCTTCTAACAGTTCTATTTTCCCTTGTCCGATATTAAAGATTTCTGTAATGAGTTTTTGTTCCTTTACTTCTACCGAATCAGGAGCCCAATTATTTAGCAGTAATTTCCAAAAGGGAGCATCT
>JAHJCW010000311.1 GCA_018812885.1 bacterium
AGATATAAAATGGCTCGGATATAATTGGGAAGACCGTTTGTTTTTTGCATCTAATTATTTTGAAAAATTCTATGTATACGCAGTTCAACTTATTAAAAAGGGAAAAGCATTTGTTTGTGATTTGAATGCGGAAGAAATAAGAGCAGATAGAGGATCGCTTACTGAACCGGGGAAAGAAAGTACATATCGTAATCGCACTATTGAAGAAAATCTTGATTTATTTGAAAGAATGCGGAATGGGGAATTTCCTAACGGCTCTCGTACATTACGAGCTAAGATAGATATGTCATCTTCAAATTTGAATATGCGCGATCCAGTGATATATCGCATTTTACATGCGAAACATCACAACACTGGAGATGAATGGTGCATTTATCCTATGTATGATTGGGCGCACGGATTGGAAGACTCAATTGAAGGAATCACACATTCGCTTTGCACTTTGGAATTTGAAGATCATCGTCCTTTATATGATTGGTTTTTAGATGAATTAGATGTTTATCACCCGCAGCAAATCGAATTTGCACGATTAAATTTAAGTTATACCGTCACCAGCAAACGAAAATTATTGGAATTAGTTGAAGAAGAGTATGTTTCAAGTTGGGATGACCCTCGAATGCCCACAATTAGTGGTATGCGAAGAAGGGGATACACGCCCATCGCAATTCGGAATTTTTCAGAAAGAGTTGGAATCGCTAAACGCGATAATATTGCCGAAATGGATTTATTGGAATTTTATGTTCGCGAAGATTTAAACAGGCATGCTGAACGTAGAATGGTAGTTATCGATCCATTAAAAGTTATTATAGAGAATTATCCCGAAGGAAAGGTTGAGGAGCTGGAAGCTATCAACAATCCTGAGGATGAAAGTGCAGGAAAAAGGGAAACTCCATTTTCAAAAGAAATCTATATTGAAAAATCAGATTTTATGGAAGATCCACCCAAAAATTTCTTCCGTCTTGGACCGGATAGTGAAGTACGTTTAAGGTATGCATATTTCATTACATGTACCGATGTTATTAAAAATAAAAATGGCGAAATAATTGAATTACGATGTACTTATGATCCGGAAACAAAAGGTGGTTCAGCACCTGATGGTAGAAAGGTGAAAGGTACAATTCATTGGGTATCAGCAGAACATGCTATTCAAGCAGAAGTAAGATTATATGATCGTTTATTTACTCATCCAAATCCAACCGGCGCAAAAGAAAATGATAACTTTAAGGTATTTATAAATCCAAATTCATTAGATATAAAGAGAAACTGTTATCTTGAGCCAAGTCTTAAAGATGCCATGCCGGAAGATAGATACCAATTTGAGAGAATTGGCTATTTTTGTGTTGATAGATACGATTCTAAACCAGATCATTTAATATTTAATAGAACTGCAACTCTGCGTGATACTTGGGCAAGGATTCAAAAGTCATAATAATCATCAAAATAAATGACAACAGAAATCGAATCTATGCATGAAAAATGGATGTCAGAAGCCATTCGCTTAGCACAAATCGCTTACGAAAAAGATGAAATACCGGTTGGAGCTACTGTCGTGAAAAATAATAAAATAATTGGACGTGGGTATAATCAGCGCGAAATATTAAAAGACCCAACTGCTCATGCCGAGATTTTGGCAATTACTGCCGCGGCAAACACCATTGGCGATTGGCGTTTAAATGATTGCACATTATACGTTACAAAAGAACCCTGTGTAATGTGTGCAGGTGCGATTATTAATTCACGTATTAGATCAGTAATATTTGGTTGTTATGATGCTGAGCGTGGTTATTGCGGTTCAGTTGCTGATTTATGTAGCTATCCGCGTTTAAAAAACGATATAACAGTACATGGTGGGATAAGTGAAGAAAAATGTTTAGAATTGATTCAGAACTTTTTTAAAACAAAAAGAAAAGTGTAATTTTAATGCAATAGGAGAGGTGGCAGAGCCTGGTTGAACGCGCCGCACTCGAAATGCGGTTTACCCTCTGGGTAACGGGGGTTCGAATCCCTCCCTCTCCGCAGACGATAAGACCTGTTTATCGACGATAGGATGATATGATAATATTGTCTTTTAGTAAGACTTCATTAGGTCAAATAAAGTCAATCAAAGTCAAATAATCCCTAATTAGGGACACGCTTTTTAGGGACACACTTCATTTTTTAATGATTATTAGAATATAAATCTAAAGTTCGGGTGGTAGTTTTGGGAAAAATGGAAACTGCTTAGAAAAAGCAAGGATAGGTACTTCTTTCTCAAAGATAATTAAATTGCTTAATTGTAACAAGAAAACCTAATTTTATGCAACTATCCCATTGGAATTAATATGTCAGCAAAAAACAAACAAAAATTAAATATTATATTCGACACAAATATATTACACACCGAATCTGAAAGTTATCTTGTAACAGAAGAAGTTAATAAATTAATAAAAAAATATACCAATGATAGTGATTTAGTGATTGAGTGGTTTATCCCTGAAACGGTATTAAATGAACGTATTTATCAAATGAGAAAGGTCGGTGACAAATTATTAAATCCAATTAATAGATTAGAATTTTTATTAGGTCACAAACTTGCAATTACATTAGACACGATTTATAAAGGAATTGAAGATGTGACACAAAAACAATTAAAAGAATTGAATATGACTGTTGGTAAACTTGATTCGGAAAAAGTTGAGTGGAATAGATTAGTATCTGATGCTACTTTTAGAATACCTCCTTTTGAAGTTGGTGAAAAAGAAAAGGGGTTTCGAGATTCAATAATTCTTGAGATTGTCGCCCAGATAGTTGGAGATTCACCTAAGACTCCATCTGTGTGTAGAGTAATATTTATTTGCAGGGACAAAATTTTTATTGAAGCATGTGAAAATAGGTTTAAAGATAATAAAAATGTTAAAATATTTAACTCTATTGACTCCCTAATCGGATATATTAAAACAATAAAATCAAAGATAAGTGAAAAAATTATTAATAAAGTAAGTAGCAAAGCATCCTTATATTTCTTTGATGATGACAAGGAGAAGGGATTGATTTATGACAAAAAAATATTGGAAAGAATTTTTGATGAATATTCAACAAAAATTAAAAGTTATCCTACATCAGATTGTATTGTCAAAACAGGTACAAGGTGGATTACTAATCCAAATTTTAATAAGAAAGTAAATAATAGATTCCATTGGATAAGTAGAATAGAAATAGATAGAAAAGCATTTTATGAACCTTTACAAAGATACGACCAACTATCCCTCAATTACCCGATGACCTCTGAACAAACACCTGGTTTATATACAGGCTCAAACACGGTTCAGTTAGGAAAGTATGATTCATTGGGCTCTTTTGGTAGCGGTAAATATTTTTCAAGATTTAATAATGATTTACTTAATCAATCCCCAATATCTGAAGGAAAAGTAGTATTTGACGTTTATTGGAGCGTATCAATTTCTCCTGAGAGATATATCTTTAGTAAACCCTATGTTGATAAATTAGAGTATGTAACAAGTAATTGGGATACAACAGTAAAACTATACAATTAACGTATAATAATTTTAAAATTGGACAATATATTTGAACAAGTAGTTTTCTTGGTTCTTTTTAAATATAAGTTTTCATCCCCATTTTAAAACAAAATAGGATTATATTATGGTAATATAATCCCATTACCTAACTATATAATATATAATGACATAACTACGATTTTAGATTATTGGTATCTATTCCTTAAAAATAGCTTAGGTCTATTAGTCCTCCAAATTACGGGTCACTCCCAAACGTTTGGGTATTATCTTAGAATCCCCAAGCGATTGGGATAATGGTATTTGTGGAATAGTTTTTTAGTTTAAATTTGCAATATGAAAATTATAAAATTGTTTATATTAAGTATTTTTATCTTAATCAGTTGCATAGAAGTAGTCAATAAAGTTATTGTTGACGATAAAACAGGCAGACCAATGCTGAGTGGCGTTACTGAAAGAAGTGCCTTTGAATTGCCGGAGTTTGCGGAATGGTACAATAATGAATATACCGGATATGAACCGGATGAATTTATTCTTAAGCAAATAAAAGCATTAAGTGATAGTATTGCCGTACAAATATTTATGGGAACTTGGTGCAGTGATAGCAGGAGAGAAGTGCCTCGATTCCTTAAAGTGTTAGATGGCTTATCATTTAATGAAAAAAAAGTTCAGATTGTGAATGTTAATAGAAAAAAGAAAAGTCCTACTCATGAGGAGAAAAATAAAAATATTGAATTTGTTCCAACTTTTATTATTAATAAAAATGGGATTGAAATTGGTAGAATCATGGAGTTCCCAATCATTACCCTTGAAGGTGATTTATTAAGCATATTACTAAGAATTTATCAATAATATAAAGGATTTACTGTGGAGAAAGGTTTACAGATTACCCAAAAAGATATTCAAATATATCGTCAAGAAATTGATGAAATAGACTTGCGTGAGAGAGATAAGATATTAGCAGAAGCAATAATCAAAATTGCAAAACTATTTGAAAATAAAAAATTGAGTCAATTTCAATTGGTTTTAGTGCAAGAGATAAATGCTCTTTACAATATCATAAAAGCCAAACCAAATTTGGAAAAATTAGTGCAACAAAAAATTATTTTTGCTTTAAAATACTTTTTAAAAATTCATGATGATATTCCTGATGACATTCCGGAAATTGGATTTTTGGATGATCTGGCTGTCGTGGATTGGGTTATTCATGATATAAAGGAACAATATTCTCACTATTTTCAAGCATAATATTTAAAGGTAATAAATATGAATCCAATTAGAATAGCAGTGGATGCAATGGGCGGAGACAATGGCCATAAAGTTGTGGTTCGCGGAGCGATAAGAGCTGCTAAAGCAAATCCGGTAAAAATTATTTTAGTTGGGAATGAAAAGAAACTTGCCAACGCTTTACGAAAACATAAATATGATGGAGATACTATTGAGATCTATAATGCAACTGAAGAAATTGCTATGCATGATTCTCCTAGAACAAGTGTAGAATCAAAGCCCGATGCATCAATTGTAGTTGCCGCGCGACTTGTTGGCGAAGGGAAAGCAGATGCATTGGTTTCTGCCGGCAGTACCGGCTCTGTAGTTTTATCCGCTGCTAAAAATATACCGCGCATTTCTGATGTTCGTCGTACTGCTATAGCTACAGTTTACCCTACGATGAATGAATCTAAACGCGATGATTACTTGTCCTTAATGTTAGATGTAGGTGCAAATGTGCAATGCAGTGCAGAGGAATTGGCACAATTTGCCATAATGGGCTCCGCTTATGTAAGCTATGTCAGGGGAATTCCCGATCCAAAAGTTGCATTGTTAAATATTGGTGAAGAATCATCGAAAGGTGGTGAGAAAATGCAAGAAGCTTATAAAATGTTAAAAAGAATTCCCTCTATTAATTTTGTTGGAAATATAGAAGGAAAGGACATATTACGTGGCATGGTGGACATAATAATCACCGAAGGGTTTGTTGGAAACATAGTCATAAAAACCCTTGAGGGTGCTGCTAAAACTGTCGGAAGGTTAGGGCAATTGGCTTTTAAAACGAAAATAACTTGGAAACTTGGACTTATTTTGCTCCGCAAGGGTGTAGCGTTTATAAAAGAAGTAACTGATTATTCCGAGTATGGTGGAGCCCCATTACTAGGATTTGAAAAAATGGTTATAATTGCCCATGGTAGATCAAACGCCAAGGCAATTAGTAATGCTATCAAATTGGCAGGAAAATGTGTTCGTGACGATGTTTGCGGGCAAATTTCACGGAACATACGTTCGTTTGAACGTGAACCGGAAAGAGAATATGACCGTTTGACTTCTGAAAGGTATCCATCGGTAGATTAAGGATTTTCAATTTTCCATTTACTCTTTTTGCTTGGATATCGACTAATTACAATTTGCAATATGTGTGATATTATAATTTTTAATAATAAATGATAAATATATCCATCAAGCATACTCATATAAAACTCATTAGCATTGTTATTGTATCCACACTATTTGTAAGCTGTGTTTATTTCAATACATTCTACAATGCAAAACTATTTTTTTCTGAAGCGGAAAAATTGCGTGCAGAAAAAGAAGGGGAATTCCTTGGAAATACTGTAACTGAGAAATATAAAAAAGTAATTGAAAAATCAGATATCGTAATTAATAATTATCCTGATAGTAAATACTTAGATGACGCATTATATCTTAAAGGAAGATCGCATTTTTATCGAAGAGAATATGATTTAGCAGAAACTTCTTTTAAAACTCTTTTATCAACCAATTCCATAGATTATCAAATTTTATCGGAATATTGGTTGGCGTTGATTAAGTGGAAATCGGATAAACAGCAACCTGCTTTAGATGATTTAAATCAAATCATTTCTAAAACGAAAAATAAGGAATTATTGGCGCAGATTTACCAATCGCAAGCTGAAATATTATTAGAATTGAACCAGGATCTGGAAGCGGTATCGGCTTTAGAAAAAGCCGCTGAATTAACAAAAAATCGACAAGATAAAGGACAAATATATTATCGTTTAGCTGATTTGGCGTATGGTATCCAAAATTATGAGCGAGCAATAGATTATTATAAAAATGTTATTAAATATTCATTTTCAAATGAACGGATAATGGAAGCAAATTTAAAAATTGTTCAAAGATACCGAGATTTGAATGATTTGAATAGAGCTTCAAAAGAAATACAGTCAATGCTTATTGACCCTGAATTTTCGACAATTCATGGTGATTTAGAACTAGAATTAGCAAAATTAAAATTAACTCAGAATGATAATAAAACGGCTACTCAAATTTTAGATCATATTGTGATCAAATATCCCAACACTGAAACAGCTGCCGAAGCTTTTTATTTGCTTGGCGAACAATCTTTGTTGAAAAATAGAGATTTTGTGAAAGCAGACTATTTTTACAAGCAAATTCAAAGAGAAGCCTCAAAATCAATATTCAATGATAATGGACAGAAAAGGATTAATGAGCTTAATAGGTATCAAAAATCAAAAGATTTTCTTAAAGAAATAGATAAGAAAACTAGCATATCGGATACTTTATCGGGTGTTGTCGATATACAAAATATTGACACGGCAAAAGTTGTGCTTGAATTATATAATTTAGGTGAATTAGAGGCTTTTCATTTTAATCAAATTGATACATCAATAATTTATTTTAATCGCATAATAAATGATTTCCCTGAATCGGATTTAGATGCAAAGGCGATTTATGCACTTAGCCATTTATTTGAACAACTTGGTGATTCTAATAAGTCCTCAAAATATCAGGAATTAATAATTAATAATTATCCGGAATCGGAATATGCCGACCATATTCGCTTAAGCAATAGGTTTAAAGATTATGGTATAAGTGGATTTGCTCTACTTGCGAGTGCTGAAAATTTATATTCTGCTAACAGTGATTCAGCTCTCATTGAATACAAGAAAATTGCAGATTTATCAAATTCTGAAACAGCAAAAAGGGCATTGTTCTTTGTCGCTAATGAATATGACTACCAATTATTTGATCCTGATAGTGCATATAAGTATTATGAGCAGATTACTGTTAGATTTCCCGAGAGTGAGCAAGCTAAAATTGCAAAAGTTCGTCTAAAATATCTGAATTATAACAAAATCAAAGTATCCGGTTCAAAAACTAATTAATGATAATTGATAAATCTGAGATAATTGAAAACACACAAATTGCCAAAGATATTTGGCGAATGGTTTTCAAGTCAGCAGAAATTGCTGATAGATACTTGGGAGCCGGACAATTTGTAGCGGTATTAGCCAACGATGATTGGGAACACCCAATCCGACGTCCAATGAGCATCGCAAATGTTACAGATGACAGAATATCAATTATTTATAAAGTATTTGGCTTCGTAACAGAAGCATTGACTAATCTAAAATCGGAAGACTATGTTAATGTATTAGGACCGATTGGTAATACTTTTAACGTCAAATATGAAACATTTTATCCGATTTTAATCGGCGGTGGAATCGGATTGTCGCCCATCTTAAATCTATCAAAATGTTTAGTATATAAAGGTATCGACTTTACAATGATTATTGGAGCAAAAACTTCAACTGAACATTTTTTAGAGCATAACCCTAATGAAAATTTATTTTTAAGTACTGATGATGGAACACTAGGAATTAAAGGTACGGTCATTGAAGGATTAAATATTGTGCTTAAGGATATTAGGAATCCTAAAATCTTTGCCTGTGGACCTGAACCAATGTTACATTCTATACAAAAGATGTTAGAAGAAAAAAGTATTCCTGCACAATTTTCTGTAGAAAGTTATATGGCTTGTGGGGTAGGTATCTGCCAAGGTTGTGCAATGCATAAAAAACAAAATGATGGATATTTTTTAGTATGTAAAGATGGTCCTGTATTTGAAGCTAATGAGGTGAGATTTGACTGATCTAACTTGCAAGATTGGATCTATAGAGTTTAAGAATCCTATTTTTACTGCTTCAGGCACATTTGGCTATGGAAATGATTTACCTGAGTTTGTAGATGTAAGCAAGTTAGGAGCCATTGTAACAAAATCAATTACCTATGAACCAAGAATTGGAAATCCACCACCAAGGATTGTTGAAACTCCATCCGGTATGTTAAACTCAATTGGTTTAGCAAATATTGGTGTTAAAAGATTTATTAAAGATATTATACCGATTTATAAAAATTTCGATACAAAAATCATAGTAAATATTGCTAGCTCTACTAATAATGAATATGTTAAGGTATTAAAAGAAATAGAATCAATATCTTCTGATATTATAGGATATGAAATAAATATATCATGTCCAAATGTTGAACATGGCGGAATGGAATTAGGTGTTGATGCAGAATTGTCAAGTAACCTTATCACTGAACTTCGGAAGCATACCGAAAAATTGCTAATTGTTAAATTAACTCCAAATGTTACCGATATAACAAAAATTGCTAAAGCAGTGGAGTCTGCCGGTGCCGATGCAATATCAGCAATTAATACAATTGTTGGTATGGGTATTGATATAAAAACACATAAACCTGCCATATACAAGACTTATGCTGGGTTATCCGGACCGGCAATTAAGCCAATTGCCCTCGCCATGGTCCATAAAATTTCAAAGGCGGTTTCAATACCGATTATTGGAATCGGAGGCATCGTCAATTTCGAAAATGTAGTAGAATTTTTACTCGCCGGAGCAACAGCAGTTCAAATCGGTACGGCAAATCTTAGAAATCCAAATGCAGGAATGATAATCGTTGATGAATTGAATAATTATCTCGATGATAGTAGAATAATGCATTACTCTGAATTAATCGGAAAATTAAAGTTATATGAATAATAGAAAAGTATTATTTAGATTATTTAGTTCCCTTGTAATTATTTGCCTTTGTTTAATTAGCTGTGCAAGCAGCAATAAAATTGTCTACTCTGATAATGATATAAAACAAAAAGAACCCGAAGCTGTGGGAGATATTCAATATGGCCTAAGTTCTTATTATGCGGAAAAATTTCATGGTCGGAGGACTGCTAATGGTGAGATCTATGATATGTATGGAATCTCTGGTGCTCACCAAACATTACCTTTAAATTCAATTGTAAAAGTAACGAATCTTGAAAATAATAGGGAATTAGTAATCAGAGTAAATGATCGCGGTCCCTTTTTAAAAGAAAGGGTTTTCGATTGTTCTTATGGAGCTGCTGTGAAGTTAGGGTTTATTAGCAAAGGGACAGCGATAGTCAAAGTTGAAGTCCTTGAAATTGGCGATAACTTATATAAAAAAGAGTGAATTACTATGATTGTACGAAAAATATTATTGGTGGTTAATCCGACAGGCGGAGTAAGAAACGGGTTAGAAATATTGAAAAATGTTAAACCGATATTTGAAGCGGGCGGTATCGAGCTTGAAATAATCGAAACAAAATATGCAGGTCATGCAAAAGATATCGCCAGGGCGATGGATATAGAAAAGTTTGAATCACTTTGTTTAGTTGGTGGTGATGGTACCATGCATGAGGCAATAAATGGTATGTATACTCGGAAAGATAATAAACGAATCCCGATCGGTTTAATTCCGGCAGGAACAGGAAATTCATTAATGCACGATTTTAATTGTCTTGATCCAACAGTTGCAGCAAAATGGATTATTAAAGGATATTCTAAGAAAATTGATTTAGCTGAAATCAAAATGGAGCATAAAATTGTTTATGCATTTAATATTATTGGGTGGGGCATGATTACTGATATCAACTTACGAGCTGATGGGGTACGGTGGATGGGAGAGAACCGTTATACCTATTCCGCATTGATGGAGATAATGAGTCATAAACTTAGACATGCCAAGTTATCGTTCAACGATATAATTTATGATGAAAAATTCATATTCATTTTAGGCAGTATGACCCAATTTACCGGAAGCGCCATGAAAATGGCGCCAAAAGCAAAACTCGACGATGGATTAATTGATATTTTAATCGTAAGAGATGCTACAAGGAAACAAATGCTCAATCTATTTCCAAAGATATTTACTGGCGATCATATCAATTATGATATACTTGAGTATCATCAGGTTGATGGCTATTCAATAGTACCCGATAAACATGATCCACTAAATTGTGATGGTGAGACAATCGGCAGCACTCCAATTAAAGTAAAAGTATTGAGAGAGTCATTGGAAGTATATACCAGTAAAGAAATAGCGAACAGTTAGATTAGGATTCATAATTGCGTTGAAACCAATCTATAAGAATCTGTACCTTACACAATAAAATAAATAAACTAAATCGTGTCAATAAAAGCAAATCGATCAATAGTAAGCACTTTAGGAATTCCGGGAATACTCTTTTTTATATGGATTGGAGAAATTTGGTTCACATTCTTTATTTTAGCAGTTATGTTGCTATCGTTATTTGAATACTATCAATTAGCTAAATTGAAAAAAGCTCATCCCATTATTTGGATTGGTTTATTTGCATCCATAATTATAGCTTATTTTTATTATTATCAACCACAGCTTGAGTTATATATCATTTATTCAATTATTATTGGATTTATGATGCTTACTTTATTCATAGAATTGTTCAAGAACAAACCAAATCCAACTGAAAATTATAATATTACAGTCGGCGGGATTTTATATATTCCGTTATTAGTCGGCAGTTTAATCGCTATTCGTAAATTTGATTTTGACAATTCAACTAATTTCACTTTTGCACTTTTTATCAGTGTGTGGATATGTGATTCAGCTGCCTATATAGCAGGTAAAAAATTGGGTAAAAAGAAGATTTACTCGAGAGTTAGTCCAAATAAAACCGTTGTCGGAAGCATTGCAGGATTGATTAGTGCCTTTGCAACTTATCTATTATTCAATGAAATTGGATTTATTCATTTTGACTTAAATGTGACTCAAATTATTATTTTATCGGTGATAACAGGAATATTTGGACAGACCGGTGATTTTGTTGAATCGCTATTTAAGCGTGATGCTAAAGTAAAAGATTCCGGAACACTATTATTAGGGCATGGAGGGGTATTGGATAGATTTGATTCTCTCATAATTGCAAGTCCACTTGTATATATTTTTCTAAATTTTTATTATTAATTAAGGTAAGTAATGGAATTAAAATCAATTCTGGCTACGGATTGCGGTAGTACCACAACGAAAGCTATTTTAATTGAAAAGTCTGGTTCAGAATATCGTTTAAAATTTAGGGGAGAAGCACCGACTACTGTTGAAGCGCCATTTGAAGATGTTACAAAAGGTGTTCTTAATGCCGTAATGGAAGTTGAAGAATTGTCCGGTCGCAAATTATTGGATGGTGAAAACATAATTACTCCGCAAAAAGGTGATGTTGGTGTGGATATTTATGTTTCGACAAGTTCTGCGGGTGGTGGACTCCAAATGATGGTCGCTGGTGTTGTAAAATCTATGACAGGAGAAAGTGCTGAACGTGCTGCTCTTGGAGCAGGATCGATTGTAATGGATGTTATGGCTTCCAATGATGGTCGCAAGCCGCATGAAAAAATATCTCGAATTCGTCAATTACGACCCGATATGATTCTTTTGTCAGGGGGCATTTATGGTGGCACTGTTTCACATGTTGTTGAATTGTCCGAAATGATTGCAGCTGCTAATCCACGACCACGGTTAGGTACGGGATATAAACTACCGGTGATTTTCGCAGGAAATAACCAAGCACAAGAAAATATTAAAAAATCCTTAGGTGAGATTACAGATTTAACAATTGTTGAAAATATTCGACCTGTTCTTGAAGTTGAAAATCTTGGTCCGTCAAGAGATAAAATCCATGATTTATTTATGGAACATGTAATGGCTCAAGCGCCTGGTTATAAGAAATTAATGGGGTGGACGGATGCTCCGATTATGCCTACACCCGGTGCAGTCGGATCATTAATTGAAATGATAGCTCGTGAAGATAATATTACAGTTGTTGGTGTTGATATTGGCGGTGCAACAACCGATATATTCTCGGTTTTTCAAGGAGTGTTTAATAGAACTGTAAGTGCAAACTTGGGTATGAGTTATTCGATTTGCAATGTGTTAGCCGAGGCAGGTATGGATAACGTTTTACGTTGGGTACCAATGCATATTGATCGTGATGAATTAAATAATCGTATTGGTAACAAAATGATTCGCCCCACAACAGTACCTCAATCTTTGCAGGAATTGATAATCGAACAAGCCATTGCTCGAGAAGCATTAAGATTGTCATTCATTCAACATAAGGAATTTGCAGTTGCCTTAAAAGGTGTACAGACCGAAAGAACAATTTCGGATGCTTTTGATCAATCTGAATCCGGTGCAACTTTGGTAAATATGATGGAATTGGATTTATTGGTAGGTTCAGGTGGAGTATTATCGCACGCACCGCGGCGAGTGCAAGCAGCGCGTATGTTAGTCGATGCTTTCATGCCAATAGGTATTACTCAATTAGCAGTAGATTCAATATTCATGATGCCTCAGTTAGGCGTTTTAGCAAATATTGATAAAAAAGATTTGAAAGATAACGCTCGCAAAGCAGCTGTAGAAGTGTTTAAAAAGGATTGTTTAATACGCCTAGGCACTTGCATTGCTCCGGTTGGTAAATCAAAACTCGGTAAAACAATTTTAACTTTAGAATTGACTCTACCTGATGGAAACGCAATCAAACATGAATTGAAAACCGGTGAATTGATTAAAATTGATGCTCCCTATGAACCAATGGAAGCAAAATTAACACCGTCAAGAAATATGGATATTGGCGCAGGCAAAGGCGAAATTATTAATACAAAAATATACGGTGGACACGTTGGTATTTTATTAGATGGAAGAGGTCGCCCATTAGAGCTGCCTGAGACTGATAGCGAACGAATTGCCAAACTTCAGGAATGGTCCAAAGTAGTAAATGAGTATCCAGAATTTTCATAATTAAAGAATTGCATTAAGGAATATAAATGGCACACGCATATACTCCCGGATTAAAAGTATTGCACGAGACAAAAGTTATTAAGGAACGTCGCTTACCGCTAAAAGGTAACGTATTAAAGAAAAAAGGTGATTTAGTTTTGCCTGATGATATTGTCGCTACAACCGATTTACCAGGTAATGTCCAAATGGTAAATGTTGCAAACTTGCTAAATATTGACGCAGCTGACATTGCTGACGTAATGAAAGTACAAAAAGGTGAAATATTCAAAAAGGATGCTTTG
>JAHJCW010000312.1 GCA_018812885.1 bacterium
ACTAATAACAATATAATAAATGCCTATGGCAATAAATACTAATGCTACTATTTTTCTAAAAACCTTTTCAAAAGATTTTACTTTATTAAAACTTCTACTGATATTTGAAGCTGAATATGCTATAATCCAAGTAAATATTAATGCAGGTATTCCTGTGGCAATGGCAAAAACAATCGGTAAATAAAGACCCGATGCATTAGTTAATGTTAAGGGCAATAGCATACCAAAATACAATACTCCGCTATAAGGACAAAAAGCCAGTGCAAATACTATTCCCATTAAGAGTACATCCTTGTATCTGTTTTGATTTAACTGCTGTACCTTTTTACTTAGTATCCCAGAACCTCTGAAATTCGGTTTAATTATATTAATCATAAATAAACCAACAATTATTAGAAGGGGTCCTAACAGTTTTTCTCCCCATTGTTGGATAAAGCCAGAAATGGTAAATTGGCTTGCACCAAAATAAATTAATAATCCGATAGATGTATAAGTTATTGCCCGACCAACTATATATATTACTCCCCTAATCAATACCTGCTTTCTATCATTAAAATCCCTACTTATGTATCCAATCGCTGTGATATTTGTTGCTAAAGGACAGGGGCTTATGGCAGTCATTATGCCTAATAAAAAAGCTGATAGAATTGGTAATTGAGAGTTTTCAAATAAACTGGTCAGAAAATTCATCTATTTTAGCATTTTTTCAATTTCATCAGTTATAAATATGCTCAATTTCGATGGATTACTGACGGCATTCATAAATGCTTGATTTGTCAAATTAACCGTGTCAGTATTTGAAACAAATAAGAGTGTCTGGCCAGACACTTTAAGTTTATTTGCTAAAACTTTATTGTCTTCTTCATCTAAGTTAATGGTTTCAAAAGAAATTGTTTTATCTGCTAACTCAGCAGCATAATACTCACTTAATATTTCCTTAGTTACTTCTTCAACAGCTTTGCACGTTGTACAACGACGAGTACCGTGAAAATAGTACCCCCTCACAGTACTTGTGATTTCCTTTTTATTACTATCAACAATTTTTGTATCGCTTGACTGACAATTTATAAAACTCATTACGAGCAACCCTATAAGTAAATATAATCGTGCATGTTTCATTGTGATTTATATATTTTTTAGTAAGTTTGTTAATTCATCCCGTGATGGCACATATCCTGAAACAATCAATTTCCCATCAACTAATAAAGCAGGTGTACTCATTACCCCCGTTCTCATTATCTCTTCAATATCTTCAACTTTTTCGACTTGAGCATCAATATTTAATTCAGTTACTAATTCTTTTGTCAATAATTCCAATTTCTTGCAGTTACTGCAACCAGTTCCCAATACTTTAAAATTCATTTTATCTCCTTATTAATTATTAAAACAATTCTTTAAATACCCGTTTTGCTAATTCCCAGTTTTCCTCATTCAAACAATACTTGATTTTTGTTCCTTCGATCTCACCTTGAATCAATCCAGCGTTTTTTAATTCTTTAAGGTGTTGCGATAATGTTGATTTTGCTATTGGAAGTACTTCTGTTAAATCCCCACTATAACAGCACGTTTGTTTTGAAAGAAACTCTACAACATAAACTCTTATAGGGTGACCTAAGGCTTTTGCTATTCTTGCAAGTTGATTTTGTCTATCAGAAATTACTTTTTGATTTTCATCTGTCATTTTATTGTTCGCAATATTACGAACATTAAAATATTCGTTCAACTTTAAAAAAACCAAGAATAATTGTTTTTGATATATTCAAATTATCCTGTTTGTTTTAAAACGCGTTTTGGGGACAGAACACAAATTCTAGTTAAAAGTTGTTTCCGTCCGGTGTGAAGGCGGGTCTTTACCCTTATAAACTATGAATCTTATGGACTATTAGGTGCCTAATTCTCTCGATAAACTAGTTAACTGACCATCAAATACCGAGAAACCTTCCCCGCAATGCGCTTACGAATAGACTCGAGATGAATCTTTGATTACGATTGTAAAAACCAACGGTAAAATGGATTTTACAATCAAAGTTTCAATTCAAGGCAGATTACTGAGGATGGGCCCAGTTGGCCCAGTCGGGCGCAGTTGCTGTTACATCGCCGTTTACTTCCATGCGGACTTCAGCGTAATGCTGCGGTGGGCTTCCTAGTGCAGCAACATAAAATACAACGCTATACGTCTTGGGCTCAAACGACATATCCTCCGAGGAAAGACCACCGGGGGACTGGTCATCGACTGCTTTTAGATTTTGCGTAAATGAAAAGTTGTCACTTGTGATTGTTCCCATAATACCAGCAATCGTTGGAGAGTTAGAACCGGGAGACCAATCGGAGTCATAGGCACTGACAGCATAAATATTGCCATTTTGCCCTGTGATACCTGTGGCACTGGCTGTTATCTTACCATTGACAGGTTGAGATTCTGTGCTGTTGTCTTTAGAGCAATTGCAGATAAAAAATACGGTTAACATAAGCACTGATATAAATCTTATTAACTTATTCATAAGGTACTCCTTTAAATTATCAATACAGATTATTTATAGTGAGCTTAATAAAACAAATAAATAGTTCAAAAGGATATTTTTAGTTACGTTAAACATTAAAAATAAGTACCAAAAGTACAATTTTATCTAATTTCCCCAAAGCTACCCCCTATTGATAATGCACTCTTGACCTGTGGTTAAGTGACTTATTGAGGAGAGATAACTAACGGTATCTCAGGGATCCACAATTAGATATTACCATAATAACATCAACTTAGCAGGATGTAATTTCACTAACTATAGTTAATAACGTTCCGAAATATTTTGTAAAGTATTTTTGAAATGTTTAAAAACCAAAATTTAGATGAGCGGATAGGAATCTTCCGATTATCATAGAAAACAGTCAGTGTTTGATTCATAGCTGGATTAATTCCAACATTTATTCTTTCACCCATAAAAGTGCATAAGATGCAAAGATTACTACATCGGGCAAGAAGTGAATGAACCACGCCCAAAATATACCTTTTGTTTCCAATATACTTTTTCCCAATAGCCATGCCAAGAAACCAGTCATTAATAAGCCAATCATTCCTGGTGGTGAGCCATAGAGATAATGTGCTAAACCAAAAAAGGCAACGTTGATTAAGAGTGCATGCGTTTTTCCAATGATCTGAGGCAAGGTAGAGAGTAGGGTTAGGCGAAAATAAACTTCTTCATTTAAAGCATTTATCGCTGCATAAAGTAATACAAACGGGAGCAAAAAAATAACTTTCGCAAACTCATTTGCTGATGGCTGCAAAACAAGCATAGTAGGAATCGAGACCACCAAAGCCGCAATTAAGGCAAAAATCCAGCCAAATTTACGCCATGATTCTCCTGCGCGGATACCTAGCCAGGGGATTGGTTCAATTTGCGCATTGAGTTGTCCTCTTACGAGAAAAAATTCACTCCTGCGATGTTTAATAATCCACAGTGCCAAGATAACCACAAGCGTTACCCCTATATCACGAATAAATGGTCTTATATATGCAAGTGCGAAAGATGGGGTCGTTTCATTAATAAGCCCTGCCCACCATTCAGTATCTCTTACCCATTCCGATCCAGTTATCGCTAAAAAGAAAATCAGCATTACAAAGGCGTACGGTCGTAATGGCTGGACCTTTTTCCAAATAATGCAAAGTCCGAAAAACAAAGCGAGAAACCCTACCTTTGAGCATAGCAGCCATTCAGGCACTTG
>JAHJCW010000313.1 GCA_018812885.1 bacterium
CGATCTGATATAATGAATACTTTCGTGGATTAAGCCAAATGCATTTAGATCGCTAGCAAATAATTTTTGATTTCGAGCAATATTTAAAGATTGAGTGACTTTACGGATTGTACTAAAATCGTTTAGTACGACCTCTCCTGATAATTGAAAAAGTATGCTCTCAATATTATATTTTTTTCTAGCATTTTTTGAAATATGGAAATCACGCATGCTAAAATCATTTTCAGCTTTTTTAGATTTCAAAATCGCATTTCCAATTTAGATTATAATTTGTAATATTTCTCTTGATAGTCTTTTATCATTCTATAGGCGGTAAAGTTTACACCTGTTTTAATTGATTCAGACATTATAGATACCCATTTATCCTGATTATTATAGAATATAGGAATTACTTCATTTTCTAATAATTCATACAAATGATTCGCATCGGCTTCATCATCAACGAGTTCCGAATTTCCAATTCCCCATCCATTCTTTCCATGTTTACAAGCTTCTGCCCACCAACCATCTAAAATTGATAAATTAGGAATTCCGTTCAATGCTGCTTTCATACCACTTGTACCTGATGCCTCATTTGGTCTGCGAGGGGTATTTAACCAAACATCAACACCTGAGGTGATTATTCTGCCAAGCCATAGATTATAATTTTCAAGATATACTACTTTAATTGTTCCGAATAGCTTCTTGGCATTTTGAATTATATCATAAATTATACTTTTACCATCATTATCAGCAGGATGTGCTTTCCCGGCAAAAACAATTTGTATTTTGCCTCTTCCTATTTCAACTAAGCGTTCTAGGTCATTAAATATTAAGCTCGCCCTTTTATATCTAGCTGCTCTACGTGCAAACCCGATGGTTAAAACATCATTAGACAATGCCATCTGAGTTTGTGAATTGGCATAACCCAATAAAAAATCCTTATGACTTTGATGTGCTGTTATCAATTCCTCCGGTAAAATAGCATCTATATTTAACAGTCGATTTGGATCTCCTCTCCATCCGGGTAGCCGGTTATCAAAAACCTCACGGAACTCCTTGCCAACCCAATATGGATGATAAACACCATTCGTAATGTATCCAATCTTATAGTCCGGGAATTGATTCTGTGCAACTTCACCGTGCAGTTTTGATACACCATTTGCGGACCTGCTAAAATGTAATCCTAACTCGGTCATATTCAAACGACCGTTTTGTATTGAATGAATCTTACTCAAACTTTTCCATAATAGACCATCTAACATTCTTTCGCAACGATCTATAGCGAACTCATCATGACCAGCCGGTACAGGAGTATGTGTTGTGAAATGACATCGTTTACGCACTTCCTCATGATTACCATTATATTTTCTTAATAATTGCATAATAATAAATGCGGCATGCCCTTCATTCATATGATAGGTTTCAATATCATTATACTGTAATTCATCTAATAATTTTATTCCACCAAATCCAAGTATGGCCTCTTGTAAAATACGATGATCTTTATCGCCGCTATATAACCGCAGAGTAATAACTTTATCGTCACGAAAATTTTCTTCAAGATTAGCATCAAGAAAATAAATTGGTATTTCATGACCTGTTAATCCTTTATGGCGATATTCGTAAACTTGAATCCACACATCACGTTTGCGGAGTGGCAAAGTAAACTTAATAGGCAACTTCTTTAGCAACGGATTTGGGTCAAATTGTGGATAAGCCTCTGTCTGTTTCCCGTCATCATCAATGCGTTGTTTGAAATATCCCTCTTTATATAATAGAGTTACT
This sequence comes from bacterium, assembly GCA_018812885.1. Taxonomy (GTDB): domain Bacteria; phylum Fidelibacterota; class Marinisomatia; order Marinisomatales; family JAHJCW01; genus JAHJCW01. The sequence continues at coordinate 1,768 of JAHJCW010000313.1, forward strand.
GCACACATTGGCAATTCTGCATCGGCCGCTGCTTTAATGTGATCTCCTGCAAGGACTCCCAATCCTCCGCTGTACGTTGGTAATTTTGCTGAAATTCCGATTTCAGCGCTAAAATATGCAATCTTCGTCATCGTATCCTTCATAATTCCTTAACAATAATTCTAAATTTTATTTTCTTGGTTCCGTTTGGCATCAGATTAATTTCCCAGTTTGGTATTATTACTGAACTCTGATATACTTTTTC
>JAHJCW010000314.1 GCA_018812885.1 bacterium
GAAGCACAGCACGACTTTTATATCCCAGAGAAAAAAGATATTCATTTTCAAAGTCAATTCAATAAACAGGGGCGTGACGACAGGGAAGTTCCATCGAAATTAAAAGATAAAGTTGTAGATTATTTTAATGAAATATCCGAAAAGACTTTTGCAATTTATGATGAATTGAATGAAGCCGGTATTGCGCGTGAGTTGGCGCGTGGAATTTTACCGGTCAATTTATATACCGAATGGTATTGGAAAAATGATCTTCACAACATTTTTCATTTTTTACGATTGCGAATGGATGAGCATGCTCAATATGAAATTCGTGTTTTTGCTGAAGCCATGGCCTCATTTGTGAAAAAGGTTGTACCAATTGCCTATGAGGCATTTGAAGATTATTCCATCAACGGCATGTATTTCTCCAAATTAGAAAGAGATTTAATCAGCACACGACTTCCTAATCGTATTCTTGATGATTTAAAGGATGAAGTTATATATCGAATTGTCGCAAGTCTAAATGAAAATAAAAATCGTGATGCTGTTGAATTGTATCATCTCTATCAAGAAAACGGTGGAATCGATTGTAAAGATGATTTTAATATCAAATGGAAAGCCGGAAATATTGATACCGACAATGTTTTTGAAATGCAGGAATTTCTTTTGAAAATTAATGAATTAAAAAAATGATTAAACCACGAATTACACCAAGAACACGAAAAATAATAACTAAAAAGATTAAACCGCAAATGACGCAAAGAAAATATAAAATTATTAAAAACTCTTTACATTTTTCTTCGCACGCTGCGGTTCAATTAATTAATTTTATTAGTATTTTCTACTTAATATTTTATTTGTGTAATTAGTGTAATTCGTGGCTAAAAGTAGAAAATTGTCAATAGAAAATAGTAAATCCAAGATTGGTCATCGACGACGTTTACGGGAACGTTTTCTAAACAGCGGTCTGCAGGGCTTCCACGATTATGAAGTTGTAGAATTATTGCTCACGCTTGGCACACCTCGCAAAGATTGCAAACAAGCTGCCAAAGATGCTTTGGCAAAATTTGGATCATTAAATGCAGTGATGGAAGCCGATCCTAAGGAATTACAAGAAATCGATGGAATTGGCCAAAGCAATGTATTTGGATTGAAATTATCTCAAACTGTTGCACGGCGCTATTTGGCAGATCGTGTAATCGGGCATGACATTGTTACATCGTCCGATGAAGTCTTAGATTATTTAAAACATAATTTACGTGATAAAAAACAGGAAATATTCTCTATAATATATCTAAACGGGCGAAATGAAATTGTCGGCATGGAAGAATTATTTCATGGTTCACTAACATACTCTGTAGTTTTTCCACGTGAAGTTGTCAAAAAAGTACTTAAACAAAATGCTGCTGCTGTCATTTTTGTACATAATCATCCAAGCGGTAACTTGAATCCTAGTCAGGAAGATATCAAAATAACTAAAAAGTTAAAGGATGCCGTTGCAACGATTGATGTTAAAGTTCACGATCATTTAATTATTGCTGGAAATAATTATTACTCATTAGCTGACAATAATTTGTTATAATAAATAGATTAGTTCACCCCACTTTGTCTCCCCTCAAGGGAGATATCCGCAGGATAGAGGGGTGATGTTTTGTGTAGAGACGTAAGATTTTACGTCTCTACTGTTTTGTCATTCCGCACTTGATGCAGAATCCATAATCATAGATTCCCGCTTTCGCGGATATGGCAACTTATTTTAGCACCCTCGCAAAGGATAATACTCTCCAACAATTAATTCACTTCTTGTTCGGTTCAGCTTGCTACGGTGTAAAGTAAGTTGATAAATTTTACCTTATAAAAAATAACTTATAGGTAATAATGGCAAAGTCATTTATAGCAGGTGCGAAAGGTGAAAAACCACGTTCCGATCTCCGTGCAAAATATACACCTTCAAAAAAACCACTTTCAATTTCTGTTAAGAGTACCGTTGAAACGCTGTTTGGCAAAGCGATTAAGCTGCAAACCAAGAACATTTGTAAAGATTTGCATATCAAAACCGGTACAATTGAGATCGAAGATTTTGGAGCTTTACCCTTTGTAATTGCCGCCCGCTTGGAAGCGGCTATAAAACAAGCTCATCCGAAGTTAGAAAAGGAATCCTTCCCCTTATTAAGAGATTTTTGTTTATATAAATCAAGCCGTGACCGCTTCCGTCGCAGCCGATTATACTTACCGGGCAATCAAACCAATCTAATGTTAAATGCGGGTATTCATAAACCGGATGGCATAATACTAGATTTAGAAGACTCAGTTTCTTCATTGGAAAAAGAAGATACAAGATATATTGTTCGTAACGCTTTACGTTCCATTAATTTTTATGGTGCTGAACGTATGGTACGGATTAATCAAGGTGAATTGGGATTAAAAGATTTAGAGTTTATTGTTCCGCATAATGTTCATTTAATATTGATTCCTAAAGTTGAAAGCGCTGCAGAAATAAAAATAATTGATGAACGCATTTTAGAAATATCTAAAGAATGCGTTAGAAAAGAACCGGTCTACTTAATGCCAATTATTGAAAGCGGTCGTGGTGTGTTAAAAGCATTAGAAATTGCCGAAGCGTCGCCAAATATTGTCGCTCTAGCGATTGGATTAGAAGACTATACTGCCGATCTTGGAGTTCCGCGCACGGAGGATGGAAAGGAATCATTTTTTGCACGTAGTATGATTGTAAATGCTGCCCGTGCCGCAGGCATTCAAGCAATAGACACAGTTTATAGTGATGTGGGCAACGAAATTGGGTTGCGTGATTCAGTTAGAGAGGCCAAATCACTTGGATTCGACGGGAAAGGGTGTATTCACCCGCGTCAAATACAACCAATTCATGAAGAATTTGCACCATCGACGGAAGAGATTGAAAAAGCAAAAAAAATCAAGTTGGCATTTGATGAAGCGGAGAAAAAAGGCCTAGGTGTAGTTTCATTAGGCAGTAAAATGATTGATCCTCCGGTGGTTAAGAGAGCGTTGCATACTATTAATTTAGCGATTGCATCAAATTTATTAAATCCTGATTGGAAAAATTAACATGACGAAAATAAAAATGATAAAAAATGCTGTTGATCGTATGGTTCCAACCGTAGTTAACGGAGTGAAGCAAACTCCATTTCAAGGTGTGGGAAAATATAAACCAAAAGGTAATAAAGCCGCCTTGCCAATTCGTTCATGTTCAGATTTTCCATACGATGGGAATAAGACAGTAAAATCATTAGAAGACGCGTTAAAAAAATGCGATCTAAAAAATGGCATGACTATTTCATCTCATCACCATTTCCGAAATGGTGACTTGGTTATGAACCAAGTTTTTGATATTGCTGCAAAGAAAAACGTTAAGGGTCTACGATGGTTTCCATCAGCAGCATTCCCTTGTCATAAACCGGTAATTGATCACATGAAAAATGGTGTTATCGATTGGGTTGAGGGTTCGCTTAACGGTCCAATTGGAGATTACGCGTCCCGTGGAAAGATGAAAGGCACGGCAATTTTAAGAAGCCATGGCGGACGTTGGCAGGCAGTTCAGGATGGCGAAGTACATATTGATATTGCAATTATTGCTGCACCTACCGCAGATGCATTCGGCAACGCCACAGGCGATAGAGGTCCATCGGCTTGCGGCTTGCTAGGATTTGGATTAGTAGATTCAATTTATGCTGATAAGGTAATTGTTGTAACTGATAATCTTGTACCGTTTCCTTGTGTTCCATGGCAAATTCAAGGACAAAATGTTGATTATGTTGTTGTAATGGATAAAGTCGGAGAACCGGAAAAAATAATCAGCGGAACCACCAAGTTAACCAAATCACCTGATCGTTTATATATTGCTGAACTAACGGCAAAATTTGTTCAAGCAGCCGGAATTATTAAAGAAGGTTTTAGTTTTCAAGCCGGGGCTGGTGGAACTGCTTTAGCTTTCGCAATTTTTCTTAAAGAAATGATGAAAGATGCAGGAGTAAAAGCACGTTTCATCCGTGGTGGCTCAACAAAGTATTTAGTGGAAATGTTAGAAGAAGGATTGACTGATTTTATATTGGACGGACAAACTTTTGATTTGGAAGGTGTTCGGTCAATGCGGGAAAATTTTGGACATATTAATACTTCTCCCTTCACTAGTTACAATTGGCACGGTAAGGGTAATTTTGCCTCAATGCTGGATGTTGTAGTTCTAGGTGCCACAGAAGTTGATATTAATTATAATGCTAACGTTGTTACACATTCTGATGGAAAAATGCTACATGGAATTGGAGGATGGCAAAATTGTCTGTTCAGTAAATGCACTATTTTACCAATTCCGGCTTTTCGTAATCGGATTCCGGTAATTGTCGATGAAGTTACAACTTTAGTCGGACCCGGTGAATTAATTGATGTGATAGTAACTGAACGTGGTATCGCAATAAATCCATTACGTAAAGATTTAATTAAAGCCACAAAGAATAGTGGCTTACCTATCCGTAAAATAGAAGATATTAAGGCTGAAGTTGATGATCTGATCGGTGGTCCACCGGAGAAGGCAAAATTAACTGACGAGGTGATTGGCATAGTAAAATGGGTAGACGGTACGGTAATAGATTCTATTTATAAGATTAAAGAATAAAAGCTTTGGAGGACAATTGAGTAATAATATTTTGAAGTTATGGCCGGAAATCGACTGGATTAAAGATAAAGGTTTAGCGGCAAAGGTTATTAAAGCGTGGGACTATGCAATTGAAAAAAGTGTATTAACTGCAGAGGATTTAGAGAAAATACCTTTTTCACTACTGATAAAAGATTGCAATGTTACATTTATGAACCATAAGCGAACTTGTGTTCAATTAGCAGTTGACATCGCAAAGCGTATGAAGGAAAATTTTGGTGATGAGATACAAATTGATATGGATATCTTAATCGCCGGTGCGATCCTAATTGACATTGGCAAGTTAATAGAATACCAAATAGTTGATGGTAAATTGGGTACCAGCAATTTTGGAAATATTGTTCGGCATCCTTTTAGTGGTGTGGCAATAGCAGATAGATTTGATCTTCCAGCAGAAGTTCAGCATATTATCGGAACACACTCCGTTGAAGGCGATTTAGGGAAAAGAACAGTGGAATCCATAATTGTCCACCACGCGGATTTTGTAAGCTTTGAACCATTTAAATAAGCTAACCACAAATTGCACGAAAGATAAAAACCACAAATGACACAAATATTATTTAAAGAATTATCTTACGATATTATTGGTTCCGCTATGGAAATACATAAGCAATTGGGTGTAGGATTTTTAGAATCTGTTTATGAAGAAGCTTTTAAGATCGAATTATTATCAAATAAAATTCCTTTTGAATCGCAAAAGAAATATCCGGTTATGTATAAAAACACTTTTGTAAAAGATTTCTTTTGTGATTTAGTTATTGACAATAAAATTATAATAGAATTAAAAGCGATTAGCAATATAAGTAACATTGAACGTGCTCAAGTATTGAATTATTTAAAAGTTACTGGGTTAAAATTAGGTATAATTGTCAATTTTGGTGAAACATCATTAAAGTATGAAAGAATTGTATTATAATAATTTTAGAGAAATTAGTGTAATTAGTGGTTTAATAATATGACTCAAAATTTAATAGAAAAAATTGCACAAAAATATGTGGTTGGGCTTGAACCTGGTCAAAAAGTGAATAGCGGGGATTATATTACTATACAGCCATCTCACATTTTGACACACGACAATACTGGTGCAGTTATGGGAAAGTTTATGGCAATCGGAGCCTCAAAGATTGCAAATCCTAGGCAGCCTGTATTCGCGTTAGACCATAATGTACAAGACAAATCCGAAGATAATTTAAAGAAATATAAAGGTATTGAAGATTTTGCCAAGGAAATGGGAGTTGATTTTTATCCAGCCGGAAGGGGGATTGGTCATCAGATTATGCTTGAAGAAGGGTATGCTTTCCCGGGTGAAATGGCGGTTGCGTCGGATAGTCATTCCAATATGTATGGCGGAATTGGATGTCTTGGAACACCGGTTGTGAGAACTGATGCCGCCGGAATTTGGGCTACCGGGAAAACTTGGTGGCAAATACCTCCAATTGTTAAAATTGAACTCAAAGGTAAATTATCAGCAGGTGTTACCGGTAAGGATGTCATTATTACTTTGGCAGGTCATTTTAATAATGATGAGGTACTGAATCATGCCCTAGAATTTTGTGGAGAGGGTATCAAGAATTTATCTATTGATGATAGGTTAACGATCGCGAATATGACCACAGAATGGGGTGCGCTGGTTGGAATATTTCCCATTGATGACAACACCATAGCTTGGTTGCGAAGCAGAGTAAAAATTTTAGAGAATCGCGGTCTTTCCGGTGTGCCATCCGATAAAGACAATCGGCAAAATGAAAAAGGTTTAAATATTAGTCCAAGAATTAATAATGATCGAATTGCTGAATTGATCAATGAAAATCTTGTGAGTGATAAAGGTGCATTTTACTCAAAAATAATAAGTGTTGATTTGAGTACAATTCATCCGCATGTAGCTGGTCCTGATAATATAAAAACCAAAACGAATATATCTGAAATTGAGAAACGGAATATTATAATTAATAAAGCTTATCTAGTATCTTGTGTAAATAGCAGGGTCAGTGATTTGACTGAAGCTGCAAAAGTGTTAAAAGGGAAAAAAGTGGCTGAAGGTGTAGAATTTTACATTGCTGCGGCTTCGAGCGAAGTGCAAGCAGAAAGTAAAAAAAGGGGTGATTGGGAGATATTGTTGGAATCCGGGGCAATCGAATTACCTCCGGGATGCGGACCTTGTATTGGCTTAGGAGTTGGATTGTTAAAGGATGGAGAAGTAGGGATTTCTGCCACTAATCGGAATTTTAAAGGCCGGATGGGAAGCAGGGATGCAAAAGCATATTTAGCTTCACCTGCTATAGTAGCGGCATCAGCAGTGGCAGGCAAAATCTGTGGTCCTAAAAAATATGATTTGGTTGATTTAAACAGTTCCATAAATATTTCTGAAAAAAGAAGAAAAGATAATACTACAATTAAGTTGTTAAAAGGCTTCCCGAAACAAATAACCGGTGAAGCTATTTACTGTCCACAAGATAATTTAAACACAGACGGTATTTTCCCCGGCAAATACACTTATATTGATAATTTTACTCCTAAACAACAATCTGAAGTTGTAATGGAAAATTACGATCCTGACTTTGGCAATATCGCCCAAAAAGGTGATATTTTAGTTAGCGGATTTAATTTTGGTACAGGCAGTTCACGAGAACAGGCAGCAACTGCTTTGAAATATAAAGGCATTCAGATAGTAATAGCCGGCTCATTCAGTCAAACATATAAAAGAAATGCTATAAATAATGGTTTTGTAGTAATAGAAGCACCAGAATTAATAAATGACTTAAAGAAACAGTATGAAGAAGAAATTAATGCCAATGTTCTGTCGATAAGAACAAGCATGGAGTTAACTGTAGATTTTGATAAATCGTTCATTAGTACGGGACAAAAAATATACGATATTGATCCAATTGGTTCTGCTGTGCAGGAATTGGTTATTGAAGAAGGTCTGGAAAACTGGGTTAAGAATAGATTATAAACCACTAATTACACGAATTTTAAGATTCGTTTATTTCGGTTAATTCGTTGTGAATAAATAGGAGAATAAATGGATATAAGAACAATTGTCACCCTACCTGGAGATGGTATTGGAAGAACTGTATTAGAAGAAGCAATTCGCGTTCTTGATGCAGCAGGATTTAAGGCAAATTGCGTTAGAGGAGATATTGGTTGGGAATATTGGTGTAATGAGGGTAATCCTTTACCGCAAAGAACCATTGATTTACTTGAGGAACAAAGATTGGATTATTTGGTGCAATAACATCCAAACCAAAGGATGAAGCATTTAATGAACTAAAACCTGAATTACAGGCAAAAGGCTTCATTTATTCTAGTCCAATTGTTGGATTAAGACAGCATTTTGGATTGGATATTTGTCAGCGCCCCTGTCGCACTTATAAAGGTAATCCGCTGAATTTTATCAGACGCGGCAAAGGTGACTCAGTCGAGGAACCCGACATAGACGTTGTAATTTTTAGACAAAATACCGAAGGATTATATGCGGGTGTGGAGTGGAGCAATCCGCCTGTGCAAGTATATGAAGCCCTCATGACGCATCCTAAATTTGTTAAGAATTTTGGTAGGGTTCCGGTTGAAGAAATATCGATTTCAACAAGAATTTTCACAAAAAAGGCTACGGAAAGAATCTTAAGGGCATCATTTGAATATGCTCAAAAATACGGATATAAATCTGTGACACTTTGTGAAAAACCAAATGTTATTAGAGAAACGTCCGGAATGATGTATAAAATGGCTCAGCAAATTCAGAAAGCAGATTTCCCTGAAATTGAATTGTGGAACACAAATATTGATGCACAAATGATGTGGCTGACAAAAAATCCCGAAAATTATGGTGTCATTGTTGCCGGTAATATGTTTGGCGATATCGTGTCTGACGGTTTTGCTGGTCTTATCGGCGGACTTGGATTTGCATGTAGTGCACAGTATAATCCTGAAACAGGAGTTGGTGTATTTGAACCAACGCATGGTAGTGCTCCAAAATATGCAGATTATCCAGTTTCGATAGTCAATCCAATTGCTATGATTGAATCTGCTTGTATGATGCTTGATTTTATTGAAGAACAGGGAATGGCAAAACAGATAAGAAAAGCTGTTGCTGATGTTGTACAGGAAGGTAAAGTACGTACCTATGATATGGCAAAGATGACAGGACGGGTTGATGTAATAGAAAGAGGCGCTGCTTCAACTATACAAATGACTGACGCAATTATTGCGAAATTATAAGGCAAAAAATGGATAAATCTATATCAAGACAAATTGCTGAATTTGCTGTCAATCTAAAATATGAAGATTTACCAGATGAAGTAATAATTGAAGTAAAGCGTTTTTTGTATGATTCAATTGGTTGTGCCATTGGTTCGGTAAATACAAAAGATGTAAATAAGATACGTGACATTTACAATGAGATGGGCGGTGCTCAAGAGGCAACAACTTTTGTATTTGGCGACAAACTTCCCGCAGTGAATGTAACACTAATCAATTCTTTAATGATTAGAGCATTGGATTTTAATGATATTTATTGGAAAGAAGACCCAAGCCATCCATCAGATATTATTCCGGCAGCATTGACAGTTGCAGAAAAAGTAGATGCGTCTATGAAAGACGTAATTGTTGCAATCGTTTTAGCGTACGAATTTGAACAACGTTTGTGCAAATTTGCCAAGCCCGGTGTCCGTGAACGCAAATGGCATCATGCAACACTTACCCAGTTCGTATCGCCAATTGTGGCGGGAAAAATATTGGGACTCACCGTTGATGAAATGGTAAATGCTATCGGAATAAGCGGTTGTCATAACCACACAATAGGTTGCCCAACCGCCGGTGTATTGACAATGATGAAAAATACGGTTGACCCGATGGCGGTTCAATCAGGAGTATTTGCTTCACTTATGGCACAAAAAGGTTATAGCGGAACCGAAAAAGTATTTGAAGGTAAAGAAGGCTTTATGGATACATTCATCGGATGGAATGCAAAAGACGGAAAATTAAATCCAACGGATATGGAGGGTAGGGATGGAGTATCCTCATGGGCATGGGATGTTAATGAATTAGTGGGAGGATTGGGAAAGGATTATAAAATATTAGAATGTAGCATGAAAGCATTTCCAACCGAAGCATTAACACATACTCATATATCTTGCGTACTGAAAATAATGGTGAATAATGATCTAGATTATGCAGATATTGAAGAAGTTAAGGTAACTGCATTTGCACAAGCTTATGATATATTATTTGATCCCACAAAGTATCGCCCTAAATCCCGAGAAACCGCTGATCACTCACTTCCTTATTGTTTAGCAGCTGCAATGGTTGAAAAAAAAATCACAACAGAATCATTCTCGGATGAGAAATTAAAAGACCCAAGGATTTTTGAAGTGATCAATAAAATTAAAGGTGAACCTTCAATAGAATTTGAAAAGATGTTCCCGGCAAAGCAACCATCCAAAGTTGTTATTACTACAAAAGATGGCAAGCAGTATTCTGAATACCTTTAATATCCTAAAGGTGATCCTCGAGAACCCATGACAATGGAAGATTTGGAAAATAAATTCAATTCATTAGCTTCTGACAAGTTTAATAGTGTCCAATTAAAAGAATTGAAGGAATTTATATTTAGTTGTGATGAGTACTCTGCCCGAGACTTCATGAATAAATTAATAATAAAATGAAATATATTGGTCCCGACTTTTACAATATTACTGATCTCCTCACAGAAGAAGAGCTTTCCATTCAAAAGACAGCTCACGAATTTGTTAAAAATGAATTCCTGCCGATTATTCAAGAGCATTTTCGCAAAGGGACTTTCCCTGAAAAAATTATTCCGAGATTAGGTGAAATAGGTGTCTTTGGTCCTACTTTTCCGGAAGAATTCGGTGGAGCCGGCGTGAGTAATGTTGCGTACGGATTAATAATGCAGGAACTTGAGAGAGGTGATTCAGGTCTACGTTCATTTGCTAGTGTGCAGGGTGGACTGGTGATGTACCCAATTTTGGAATATGGTTCGGAAGAACAGAAAAAAAAATGGTTGCCAAAACTTGCAAAAGGTGAAGTTGTTGGCTGTTTCGGTTTAACTGAACCGGAATTTGGTTCTAACCCCAGTGGAATGCTTACCCGTGCAAAAAAGGATGGAAATAATTGGATAATTAATGGCTCAAAAATGTGGATTACAAACGGCTCAATTGCCGACATTGCAATTATTTGGGCGAAAGATGAGGATGGTATAATAAGTGGTTTTATAATTCCAAAGGATACAAAAGGTTTTACAGCACCGGAAATGCATGGAAAATTAAGTTTACGTGCCTCGGTTACATCAGAATTAGTGTTGGATGATGTTATTATTTCGGATAATCAAAAATTACCAAAGGCCGAAGGATTAAAAGCACCTTTATCATGTTTATCACAAGCAAGATATAGCATTGCATGGGGGGCAATCGGAGCGGCTATTGATTGCTACGAAACTGCTTTGGAATATTCAAAAAATCGTAAGCAATTCTCTAAACCAATAGCAGCCTATCAATTGACCCAGAAAAAATTAGTCGATATGCTTGAGGAAATTACTAAAGCTCAATTATTGGCTATTCAACTTGGAAGATTAAAAGATCAGGGTAAAGCAACTTTTGCCCAAATATCTTTAGCTAAGCGGAATAATGTTGCTATGGCAAGAGATATCGCGCGCAGTGCACGAGAAATACTTGGCGCCAACGGTATAACGGACGACTATCCAATAATGCGACATATGATGAATCTTGAATCGGTTTATACTTATGAAGGTACATATGAAATGCATACATTGATAGTCGGAAAAGAAATTACTGGTTTCGAAGCGTTCGATTAAACAAATTTGCCAAAGATATAATTCTTTTGTATTATTTCTTCATTAATTACATAAAAAAGGAGTAAAAAAATGTATAACATTAACTATTGGGCAATCTTAGTATCTGCAATTGCATTTTTTATACTTGGATCATTGTGGTACACAAAAGTGTTATTTGGAAATGCCTGGATAAAATCTATGGGAAAAACTATAAAGCAACTTGAGAAAGAAAAAGCAAATGCTAATATGACCAAGTCATTTGGTCTAATGTTCTCAGCGGGTTTGCTGATGGCATTTGTTACTGCCTTTTTAGTCGACATAGTAGCACACGCTTATCCGGAAGCGAGCAATATAAAACTAGGACTAATGACTGGTTTTTGGATATGGTTAGGATATATTGCTTCTTATGTATTAACTGCTGTTGCATTTGAAAATAGACCGTGGAAATATTATTTTATTAATACCGGATATTGGTTAGTTGGCACATTAATGATGGGTGTGATTCTCACAACCTGGAAATAATGAAATGGCATTTTTCAATTATATCACTGATAAATTTGTAAAAGAAAGCAATGAATCATCACGGCTATACCGAGGGAAAATTGGTAAACTGCAAGGTTGGATATCAGTTATAATAAACGTAATATTATTTATCATTAAAATAATAATCGGAATTATAGTTGGATCGATCAGTATAATTGCAGATGCATTCCATACACTTTCCGATGTTATTTCTTCCGGGGTTGTAATATGGGGTTTCCACGAAGCTGAAAAACCAGCTGACTCTGAGCATCCGTATGGACATGGAAGAGTGGAATATATTGCTACATTAATAATCGCAATTTTACTTGTAGTGATTGGAGTTGAATTTATTAGATCATCGATTGGAAGAATACTGAATCCTTCCCCGATCTCTCCTTCTTGGTTAATGGTTTTAATAATATTGGCAACTGTATTTCTGAAAGAATTTATCGCTCGATATGCTGAGTTTTTATCGCATAAAATTTCATCCGGAACTTTACATGCCGATGCGTGGCATCATCGCACAGATGCGATTTCATCAATTTTAGTAATTGTAGCAATGATTGCCGGAAAGTATGGTTATAATTATGTTGACGGTTGGGCTGGTATCGGTGTGGCTTTATTTGTTATGTGGACCGGTTTCACTATTGAAAAGGAAGCAGTTGACGATATTATTGGTGTACCACCGGCCGATGATGAAATAAATGATATTAAACAGGTGGTTTCAACGATTAATGGTGTGCTTGGAGTACACGACATAACTGTTCATAGCTATGGTAAAGATAAATTTGTCAGTATCCACATAGAAATTGACGAAAATATTTCTTCAGCAAAAGCCCATGATATTGCCGAAGATGTTGAACAAGTAATATATAGCAGATTAGGGATTGAACCAACTGTTCATATCGATCCCATTAGTGTAAATAATCACATGATTAAAAAAGTTAATATTTATTTGGAAAATAATTGGAAAAGTGATGAAAGAATTACCGGATGGCATGATATCCGTATTGTTGATACCGAAAAGCATCATGTTATATTATTTGGGATCAATACAAAATCTGGATTAACAAAAGTTGAAAATATGACAACTAGTTCTGAATTGATGAATGCTGTAAAGAAAGAATTTGGCGGATTTGATGTCAATATTAAAGTATCACCCTTGTATAGATATTAATATTATTTACTGATGTAATGAATTTACAGAAAATACGTTCGGAATTTCCTCACCTACAAACTGATCAAATTTATTTTGACCATGCAGCTGTATCACCACTTTGTAACAGATCGCGTAATTACCTAGAACGATATATCAACACTGTACAATCCGATAAGATTAATAGTTTTGAAGACACACTGAACTTATCAGAAAGAATCCGAAAAAATATTTCCACTTTATTACATACAAATCAGGGTCGGATAGCAATTGTAAAAAACACTACCGATGGTTTAATACTATTAGCGCGTGGTTTGAGTTGGCAACCGGGTGACAATATAGTTCTTTATAGAAATGAATTTCCTTCTAATGTGTATCCTTGGTATGACCTAAAATATTTAGGGGTAAAAGTTAAGTTCATAGATTCAAAGTTGGGCAAAGTTACTCCAATTGAGCTTGAATCTATAGTCACAAAGAAGACCAAGCTGGTTTCGGTTAGCTGGGTTCAATATTCAAGCGGTTATCGGAATGATTTAAAAGAATTAGCCGATTGGTGTCATGACCGCAATATTATACTCGCAGTTGATGCAATGCAGGGTCTTGGTGCTTTAGACTTAAATGTTGAGGAAACGAGCATAGATTTTTTATCTACGGGTACTGCAAAATGGCTGTTGGGACCACATGGTATTGGTTTTATTTATTTAACAAAACAATTACAAGATAAATTAAATCCCCCGCACTTAGGATGGTACAGCCGACAGGATATGATGAATTTTCATGATTATGATCAACCATTAAAAACAGATGCAAGTCGTTTTGAGTTCGCGACACCTTTTAGTTTAGGAATTTGGGCTTTTGCCGGTGCAACCGGAATATTGTTAGAATCAGGTTCGGTTGAAATAGAAAACCGTATTATTAATCTTACCGATTATTTAGTTAATGGCTTGAATGACATCGGGTTACAAGTGATATCTGACAGAAGTAGTAGCGCTGTAAAATCCGGAATAGTTTATGTAAGCCATCCGAATAAAAATAATAATGAAAAAATTTATAATAGACTAGATGAACTGAGAGTTTCGATATCGCTAAGAAATAATAAACTGCGTATTTCACCGCATTTTTATAATACTCATACTGAAATCGATAAATTCCTTAATATTATAGAATCAATTACTAATAAACTTTAACCCATAATAATAAACA
>JAHJCW010000315.1 GCA_018812885.1 bacterium
AGGGATATTCTGAAGAGCTTCTGCAAGGTTTTGAGGATTTTTAAGTTCAAGCTCTTGTTGGTCAATAACATTTACAGAAGCCGGTACTTCAGTTATCAATGAATGCCCCCTGGTGGCTGTTACGGTAATATTTTCTTTAAAAGATAGGGCTTCAGGGTGTAGGGAAAAATCTAAGTTGATAATATCTCCAGCATTAATATCAACAATCTGACGTTTTGATTTCATATAACCAATAATATCAACTACAATTTCGTATTTTCCTGGCGGAATATTGATTATATGGTAATTTCCGTCATGATCTGTTGCAGTACCAATAAAAGTATTCTTAAGATAGACATTTACCGCTATTAAGGGTTGTTCAGAGTCCATGCACTTTACCATACCTGTTATCTGCCCAGTCTCCTGTGCAATTATAAATCCAATAGCTAAGGTAATGCAGCAAACTATTTGTCTAAAGAACAGTTTCATTTGACCACTAAATATTAACTCCAAAGGATATCTTATACATCCTACCGGGCTCAGCAGTACCTAGTACTCGCATAAAACTTTCATCAAGAATATTACTAATCTCAAATGTACTGTTGTATGATATGTCTTTAATCTTAAATCTGTAAGTAAGATTAGTATCTAATGTGTTAAATTTCTCTAGCCATTTCGTATTTACAGAATTAGTATATCTTAATCCAACATAGTGATAAATGGCGTTCCATTCGAATGTTTTATACTTAAATGTACCAGTTAAATCAAATTTGTTCTTTGGACGGTAAATTATATACCTATCGTATTTGTTCTTATCAGGACCTTTATCAAGTGCTTTCATATAAGTATATTCACCATTAATCATTATCATCTGATCTAAGAAAGATAATGTTAATGAGGTCTCAAGTCCCTGAGTACTAGTTTTTGAGATATTATGTGGAGTCCATAGATTATTCACTGCAGGATCTTGCGCCCATAGTATCAAATTTTTAACATCATTATTAAAGTAATTTGCTGACAAAGAAATATCTTTAATACTTGATGTTAATCCTATATCATAATTATCGCCCTTCTCGGGCACAAGATCCGGATTGCCAATAGCAAATGCATCTTTTGGCCAGTATAGATCATTGAATGATGGCGCTTTATAGGATTTAGTAATGTGAGCAAGTAAAGCTAAATTAAAATCTCCACTGTGATTTGCCGTAACACTAAAACGTGGACTAATGGCATTTTCAAAATCTGATGGAGAATCGTAACGTAATGCCAGAGCAGTTTCGATATTATTTATAAAACTGTTCAATTGTTTACCATACGTCAATGTGGTATGCCCACTGTGAGTAATTCGGGTTTTATCTCCAACTTCAGTACTTTGGATCTGATCGTTCCTTAGAGAATATCCATATATAATGTTCGCACCACTAAACAAAGTACCTGCTTGTGATAGTTCGAAACCTAAAGCATAATTATCATGGTCACTTGGAGGTATGTTTGGGTTTTCGGGATTATCAAATTTAATTTCGTAATCTAAAAAGTAAACTTGTGTTTTTAAGGAATAGTCTTTAAATATTACTTTATTATCGTATGATAAATTATAAGATTTATTATCATATTTTAGAACTGCTTCCGGTGTAAGATTATCTATCATCCCCGATGCACCATTATCCGCTTTATAATAATTACTACTGGCATTTAATTGTTGATTACCATCAATGGCAAAACTAAGTTTGTAAAATATATTGAATGATGATTGTTTATTATTAATCAAGTTCTTTTCATTATCATAATAATCAATATATGAAAAATCCCCATCCCATGTGTCTCGTTGATATGATAAATATGAACTGATTTTTTTATAATTAATGGTATTAGAGAGATTATATATTTGCCTGTTATATGAACCAAAAGTAGTTTTCACACCGAGCCCAACAATTTTACTACTGATTTTTTGAGATAATGTTGTAATCCTAATTACTCCACCAACTGCATCAGCTCCATATTGTGCTGAACGACCTCCGCGTAATAGTTCAATTTTCTCTATATTATCAATAGCCATATCGCTGACGTTTACTCCACCACCCTGAGCCGTATTTAACCTTTGCCCATCTAACACAACAACTACTTTTGAAGAGCTTACATCTCTTAAAGATATTTCGCCGATTGAATTCACATATACACCTGTAATAGTCTGAAGTGCATCACCTACACTTTCACAGTTGTTTTTAATAAAATCTTCTGCTGTTAAAACAATTTCTGAAGTTGATATTTTATCCTCAGTTTCCTGAGCTCGCAAATCAGTAAAAGCGGCTAAAATCAAACACCAAATAACAATGGAAATTTTAAAAATTATTTTCATATCATTCCTCTCAACTTTCTTTATTAATAAATTGCGTTATATAACTTTTCTGTATATTCATCAAAATTATAGGGATTAACTTTTTCCAGAAGTTTAATCCATTTATCAGGGATTTTATCAATTCCCGATATTGTTCCGCAAATACTTCCAGTAATTGCTGCAATTGTATCACAATCCCCACCTAAATTCACTGCCGTTTGAATCGCCTGAACTACATCGCCATTGGTTAATTTTGTGATTGCTAGACAAGTTGGAACTGTTTCAGATATTTGTACACCAGCGCCAATTATTTCATACAATTCTTGAATAATTTGCTCCCTCGAGGCATTTTTTGAGACAATATTCAAAGCCAACTTTGTTCGTTCAATAATTGATGCACTATACCAAATATTACCTCGTGACATCCCCAATTCTGCTGCTTGTAGGGCTTTATCAATTATTACATCAATATTTTCTTCACCATTTATGCTGCATCCAATTGCCATCGCAACAGCCGATGCTCCCGCTATAGCTATATTAGTATTATGGGTTGGTATACAAGCTCTTTCTACAGCATCAACAGTACGCTTAATCTCACCCTTTCCATATATTGCAACTGCACCAATTCTCATAACAGCTCCATTTGTATCCCCCACAGATCCGGTTTCGTATATTGATTTCCCTGCTCGAATTCCATAAAGAGCTCTTAGTGAACTTGGACCGACTGCCATCGTGCCAAATGCATTTATTTCTTCACTCCATTTGATTAAGCGCCGAGCGATATCTTCAGGATTGACTTCTCCATTTTCAATTATTGAATCAGCAATTAATAAGGTCTGCTGTGTATCATCTGTCACTTGTCCAGCTATCATTTTATCATGAATAACATGACCTTTAGGTGCCGGTAAGAATTCAGTGACATAATCACCGAATATTTGACGAATTGTAGAAGGACTCATCATGGAAGTCGGCATACCCATTGCATCACCGGCAGCTATACCAACTAGACATCCCTTAATATGTTTTTTCAGTTCATTTTCTAGCATAATAATATTCCACCTCCTAAATTATACTAATTCCCCTACTTTATTTATGGGAACACAAATAATATTCATAATTTGCTTTAGTACCTCAGGTTTGCATGAAACAATAACGCAAGTTGATGGTCCCCCCGATTTATTGATATTTATTCCAAGATCTACGTCAGGTACAAATTTTGCAGATGAAAATTCAGCTAATTGATGTGCTTCATTCTCAATCCCTTTAGAACCAATTGGGAGTATTTCATGTACACCTTCAATTCTGAGTAAATCCAAGATATCCTGTTGATTAACTATTTCAATATCATCAAGTAAAACTATGTCCCCGGGTGCAGATTTTGGTATACCTACACAAATAATAGCATCTCTTCGCTTTGAACTACCCGGACGGAAATCGACATTTTGAACTAATCCGATGATTGTTGTTCCAATTCCCGTCATATTGGTAGGTACATTGTCTTCGGTACTACCCGATAGTGGAAAATCACTTGGCAATCCTGCCTGGCTAAGCTCATCTCGCACGCCTCTAACAATTTCTTCACCTGGACCTTTCATTGGAATTGTTAACATATCAAATGCTGCGATAGGATTTGCACCACTAGAAAGGAGTTCTAATAACGGTACACGCATAGCAAATCGACCAAGTTGATAGGGATCGCATTTTATTATATCCCCTTCTAAAGATCCAATACCACCATCGGAATCAACTGCAATAATCAACGAATATTCATTAGTCAACCTAATCTTGGTTAGGTCTCTAACTGATTCAGTATTTTCTCCAAATTCTCTGTTTTTTACTTGCTGGTATAAGATATCAAGTTGTGATGTATTCATATTATATGATCATTTTCCATTGTATTCGTTCAATTCAACAAAGAATTTGCCTCGGTCACCTCTCAAAATTGTTTTTACAAATTCAAGTGTTTCACCTGATTTTAGTTTTGTGGTTCGCTCAAGCAAAAAAACTGCATCATCTTTTTCGATTCTGAGGAGTTGTGCTTCATATTTAGTTGCTTTTACTGCCTGCAGTGTTTCGAACGCTTCACCAATCTCCAGACCGTATTCCTCTTTGATGATTGTAAAAAGGGAAACTTCCTCAAAATTTTTATCAATTAAACCCGGAACTAGATTTGAAGGTAAATACGAGGTTTGAATAGATATTGGAATATCATCTACATAGCGTAAACGCTGTATACAGTAAAATTTAGCATTTTCATCAGTTTGAAGGATTTTTTTAATAAGACTATGAGCATTAATCTCCTCCGAGTTTATGACCTCACTTCTTACTTTCTTATTTAATCCGAGTATTTCTGCAGAAAAACTTAGATTTGCAATCATGCTATAGGTTATAGATTTATTCGCTACATATGTACCCTTTCCTTGTACTCTGTAAGCAATTCCCCTGTCAACAAGGTGCTGTAGGGCCCTTTGAGCAGTATGGCGGCTAATTCTTAGCAAATCGCGCAGCTCGTTTTCCGAGGGTAGTTTTTGATCAGGTTTATATATTTCTTGATCAATTAAATTCTCTAACACTTCTTGAAGCTGATAATAGTATGGAATAATACTATTCTTGTCAATTTTGGTAAGTTTATCTAACATTAAATAATTCCACTAGTTAATAGCGTAAGTAATTGATCGATTGATAAAACGGTGCTTTGTATCATAAAACTTTACGATTACAGTTAATGTAATATACTTTAAATTTTTATCGTCTGAAATTATCTCTGCTTTCCATAAACCTGGAAACTGATACCATTGACCAACATTCGAATAATTTGCCCAACCGATACGTTCTCCGGGACTAAGCTTTACGGGACCATACCCTATCATAGTCGAGTCACTTATATTCCAAACAGGATTAGTTAAAATAGTATCTGGAAACAATATCTCAATTTCAATAGGAATGTCAATCGGATTCGCCAGAGAAGCAAGTGCTAAATAGTTGCCATCCAGTGAACTTCCATTCAGCACTACTATACTATCTCCTTTTCTGGCGAGATGGACATCTTGCAATAGATTATCCAACATACATGATATTGCCTGTATACGATCCATACTTTTACGTGGAGTCCACTCTAGAACACTGTCAGACTTAACTTCAAAAAGGTTCAAATTATCGATTTTAGATCCTTTAAGTTTAAGAATCGCATATTCCTGCACACCTCCGGAATGAGCATCAGTATCTTTTACTATACCTCCAGAGGAACCCATTACAATATAATGAATATTGTCAATTATACCATCATCCTGGTCATAATGATAATGCCCTGCAATAACTGCAATAACATTATAACCTCTTAATATCTCATGGATTTTCATCCAGTTGGACCATACATACCAATTCGGTTGATGAACTAGTACTATAATGCCTTTTGAGTGTTTATTGTTTTTAAGATCATCTCGTAACCATGAAATTTGTTCTGTATTTATTTTATTCAGGAAGATAGATCCCCAACGCGGATCCGTATGCAGATTCTCCAGAGAATAAAGCGATATAAAATGATATCCTTTTACATCTTTACTGTAATATGGTTTATCACTAATCGGTGTATCATACAACTCACAGCAAGCCATAAACCACGTTTCCCTACTTCTATCGGACGAGCAGGCCTGGTAATTTGGTGGATTAACATCATGATCTCCTACAGCAAGAAGCCACGGTATTTGAGTACTGTTCATTATTTTGGTAGCAGTTATAAAATTAGACTCGTAATCTTTAAATGAGCCAATTCCGCGTATGCTTTCAACTATATCACCGACATGCAATAATATGTCCGGGTTATAATTAACTAACTTATTAACGGATTCCTGCATGATTTCATAGGATTTTTCTGTATCAAAGGAACCAAACTGATCACCGACGATTCCAATAGTTAATTGCTGATGGGCACAAGAATAAAATCCAAAAAGAATAAATAGAAGGCGGATAATGTTTTTAACTATGGTAGAATAATATTTACACATTTCACAAACCTGACTTGTTTGGTTGTTCGTACAACTTGAAGTTATATATGACATTCTTACCATGTCAATATTTTTATTATAACTATTTCTGCAATAAAAAAAATGATTGGGCTTATAGCCCAACTATTCTATTAATATATCTAGACTTATCGATTGCTGTGTGCTAGAATGTAGTTTTGTTATGAGTCCAACAAAATGTCAACAACATCAGCACTTAAAGAATAATGTAGTAAGAGCGCTGTGAGCTTGTCTTTAAAAATAATACCCTCCTAGCGGGGTGGTTGTTCACATTTGCGCAATTAATAATTATTTACTTGATGTTGAGTTTTTTGTATTTTAACTTTTGTATAATTTCAAACGTTCCAAATATATAATATTATGAATGATCTCATTAAAAAGGATTTTATCCAAGATTTTGGTGAGGCTTATCATATATTTGGATTGCCACATTTAATGGGTCGTATCATAGGATTTCTCCTCCACGCCGATGAACCCGTTAGTCTTGATACAATAACAGAAGAATTAAATGTAAGCAAGGGACCCGTAAGCCAAATTGTGAAACGATTACGTGACCACAATCAAATAAAACGAGTATGGGTTCCGGGAGACCGTAAAGATTACTATATAGCTGATCCTGATATCTTTGAACATTCATTTATCAATCACATGAAAATGATGCAACAGAATCTTTCTTTAGCAAAAAAATATAATAAGCTAATAAAAAATAATCGTTATAATGGTTCAGCTGCTTTTCAAAAACATTTAAATGAAATGGAATCTTTTTTTGATACTGTGACTAACCATTATAATAATTTATTAGTAGACTGGAGAAAAAATAAAAAGTAAAAACATTATGGAACGTAATGCTAAAATAATCGCAACTGGGATGTATGCACCTGATAAAATTGTATCCAATGAATACTTTAATAAGTTACTAGACGAAGATGTCAGTACTTGGTTAGAAGAAAATTTAACAATTAAAGAACGCCGCTGGTGCAATGATGATGAAAGTACAGCAGATTTAGCAGAAGGTGTATCACGGATTTTATTAAAAAATGCAAATTTAAAACCGGATGACATCGACTTGATAATACTATCAACAGACACTCCTGAATACATCTCGCCATCAAGCGCATCAGTACTTCAGTATCGTATCGGCGCAAAAAATGCAGGGACTTTTGATATTAATACTGCTTGTGCCGGATTTGTTACAGCGGTTGATATGGGGGCAAAATATATCCAAGC
>JAHJCW010000316.1 GCA_018812885.1 bacterium
CAGCTTAACCAACTGCCTAAATTTCTTATCAGAAATTCGGGAACGCTTAACATATTTGTTTCTCATTGTCATACAGTAACTTACAGCCTTTTATCTTTCGCGTTCTAGTCATGACCCATATATAATATTAACGGTAAAGAAATCACAACACTTGTGGATAATGTAAATACAAACGGTTCCTACCAAGTTGAATGGAATGCTTCCGGTTATCCGTCAGGTATATATTTTTACCAACTCCAAACCAATTCCGGTATAATAACTGCCAGGAAAATGCTTTTAATGAAATAATTTACCCCCTCTGTCTAAAGACATCTCCCCCTTTTGAAGGGGGAGAATTAAAGAGGGGGTATAATTAAGTGAACCCGACAAAACTCCTAAAGGAAAATGTTATTTCTTAATTAAATATGTTATACCCGCGAAGGCGGGTATCTATTGGTAGCAATGTGGATTCCCGACTAAATCGGGAATGACAAAACCGAGGTCATTCTTAGCTCCATTCAAAATAACATATAGGGTGAGCGAATTTCAGTTTTGTGGAATAAACCTTGCGAAGGTTATTCATTGAAATATTACTGTACATATTAATTTATAAATTGCAGTCGATGCAAACCTTCGCAAGGTTCTTCAGACTCTACCAATTCACCAACTTAAATTTCGCAATGTGGAGCGTAACTCGGATCATCCATAGCCTGGCGTTGTCTTAACATACAATCATCCATTACAACCAATAATCCGGCTTCCTCGGCTTTCCTTGCAGCTTCTGCATTAATTACGCCATCTTGAAACCAAATTGCTTGTGCTCCAATTTCGATTGCCGCTTCAGTGATCGGCATCACATGCTCCGGTTGGCGGAAAACATCAACTACATCAACTTTAACAGGTATGTCCTTTAAGGTCGGATAGGATTTTTCTCCAAGTATTTCAGGATACCCGGGATTAACCGGAATTATTTTGTAACCGACGCTTTGCAAGTATCGGGCTACACCATAACTCGGTCTAATATCATTTGGGGACAGTCCAACCACAGCAATGGTTTTCATATTGAATATTTTTTGTATTGCTTCTTTTTCGTTCATAATAAAATTTAAGGATTAAGGTTTAAAATTGAAAATTGTAATTAATTACAAAATTGATATAAAAAGCGGAAAATGATATTGGTACCTGACGACTGATCCCTGACTCCTATTTCCGGAACATATTTCCCAAAACATACCACATAATATTTGGATTTTCTTTTAACCTGCGTATTGAATAGTCAAACCATGCTTCACCAAATGGAACATAATTTCGTACCTTATATCCCTTATCTAATAATTTTTGTAATCGGTTTCCCATCGGGACACCATAGAGAACTTGAAACTCAAACCGGTCTAACGGAATTTCATTTTTAATAATCCAATTTTCGATTTTATCAATTATAGGTACATCATGGGTCGCAATAGCGACGTATCCTTTTCCATTTAGAATTGTTTTTACGTCCTCAAGAAATCTATCACGTATTTTTTCTTTATTATGATATGCAATTTCTTCTGATTCACGATAGATGCCTTTGCAGATTCTACAATTAAATTTTACCGAATCAAGATTAATAATATCTTGATTGGTACGTTTTAAATATGATTGCAAAACCATTCCTACTTTATCATAACTAATAATACATTTTTTATATATGTCAATTGTTGAATCGGTATAGGGAGAGTTCTCCATATCTATCCGCATGAAGTTATTTTTTTCTTTAGCTTTTTCTAATATACCCCGCAAATTATTTTCTGCTAAAGATGGATCAATCTCCATACCTAAGTGTGTTGGTTTTAAAGAAATATTTGCGTCTAATTTTTCATTAGATATCCGATCATAAAGCTGGCAGTATTCATCGCGGATTTTAAATGATTCTTCTTTAGAGTGGACATGTTCTCCAAGAATATCAACTGTTGCAACAAATCCTTTTTCATTAAGTGATTTAACGGTTTTGATAGCATTGTCTATGCTAACACCTGCAACGTAGGGAGAAGCAAAAGGTTTTACAATCCATTTAGGTAAATGTGATAAAATTTTTACAAGGATAAAATTTATGAGTTTCATTTGGCTCGGAATTTATTATGCTAAAAGTGTTTGAAACAAAATCAAATTCAATATTGTAAGATTTAATTGTTTAAAAAAGACAAGTTTACCTTGACTGCTGAAAATACAATGCTATAAATTTGCCTCTCCAATGAACAAACCAAATAATGTATAGAGACTTCGGAACAGTATTTTTATTTATTATAATCGGTGCGGTATTGCTGACCGCGGCTCTTTTATTAGCCAAAATATTATCCCCTTCTCGTCCATCAAAAAATAAATTATCAACTTATGAATGCGGAGAGGAAGCCGAAGGTTTTGCGTGGGTTCAATTTAATATCCGCTACTATGTTATTGCTCTAATATTTATCATATTTGATGTAGAAGTTCTATTCTTATTTCCTTGGGTGGTCGTTTATAAAGACTTGGGCTGGCTCGCATTTATTGAAATGGCAATATTCTTGCTTATCCTTATTATTGGATTGATTTATGTGTGGAAAAAGGGAGATTTAAACTGGATAAAATACAATGTTAAATACGGACAGGGAAGATATCAAAAAATAAGAGAAAGGGAAGCCTAAGCGTAAATGGGTTTTTTAGAAAATAGATTCGAAGATAATATTATTACTGCCAAACTTGACCAAATACTTAGCTGGGCACGGTCTACATCAGCTTGGTATTTTCAATTTGGATTGGCATGTTGTGCAATAGAAATGATGGCAACTGCCGCAAGCCGACATGATCTCGAACGTATAGGGATGATGCCGCGTTCCTCGCCGCGTCAAGCCGATGTTATGATTGTAGCAGGAACGGTAACGTTGAAAATGGCATCTCGGGTAAAATTATTATATGATCAAATGGCAGACCCTAAATATGTTATTTCTATGGGGAGCTGTGCCAATAGCGGCGGTCCTTATTCAAGACAAGGTTATCATGTGTTAAAGGGCGTAGATCAGATTATACCCGTAGATGTATATGTACCGGGCTGTCCGCCGCGACCGGAATCATTAATTGAGGGATTGTTAAAACTTCAAGATAAAATCAGAAAAGAACGTCCGCTTACCAAGAAAAAATGATTATCAATCAAAAAGTCAGTGATATACTTGAAGTAAAATTCCCTGGAGTTGTTATTCTGCCGGATGAACCACACAATGATTTTATTCAAATTCATCCTGAAAAATGGAAGGAGATAGCAAAATTTATCAAAACTGATTCTGAGCTTAAGTTTGATTCTTGTCAGTGTATTACCGGAGTAGATTTAGGAATAGAAGATGGTTTAGAGGTACGGTACAATTTTCACTCAATGCAATTGAAACATAAGATAGAAATCCGCATCGCTGTAGAGCGCAAAAACCCAAGCATTCCTTCTATTGAACAAGTTTGGCGGGGAGCAAACTGGCTTGAGCGGGAAGTTTATGATATGTATGGTATCCGTTTTAAAGGGCATCGCGATTTACGAAGGATGTTATTACCAGATGATTGGAAGGGTTGGCCTTTGCGTAAAGACTACAAAACACCAAATATTTATAATGGAATGAAAATTCCAAAAGTGAGAAAAGGATGGGATTAGTTCACGCCGAAGAAATGACCCTAAATATTGGACCTCAACATCCAAGTACTCACGGTGTTTTACGTTTAAAAGTTAAAACCGATGGTGAAATCATATCTGAAATAACTCCGGTTATTGGATACCTACATCGCTGTTTTGAAAAACATTGCGAAAATTTAAGTTACGAACAGGTAATCCCTTTTACTGACCGTTGTGATTATATCGCTGCAATGAATAATAGCTTTGGATATGTTCTGGCAGTTGAAAAATTGATGGATATTCAAGTGCCGGAACGTGTCGAATATATTCGTGTGATTATGGCTGAGTATAACCGAATCGCGAGTCATTTATTGGCATTGGGAACCTTCGGTTTAGATGTTGGCGCATACACACCATTTTTATATATGTTCCGTGACCGGGAAAGGATTTTAGATCTTTTTGAAATCACCTGTGGGGCGCGTTTGCTTTATAATTATATGTGGGTCGGTGGTGTTTCACACGATTTACCCCTTGGTTTTATGGAAGCATCATATCGATTTTTAGATGAATTTGAAAAGAATATCAATGAATATCACAATATTTTATCATATAATAAGATATTCATTGAGAGAAGTGCCGATGTTGGTATTATGCCAAAAGATGTTGCTATTGATTATGGTGTTACCGGACCAAACTTACGTGGTTCGGGAGTTAAATGGGATTTGCGCAAGGATGAACCGTATTCCATTTATAATAGATTTAAATTTGATGTGCCGGTTGGAACAGGAATAATGGGCTCAGTTGGTGATTGTTGGGATAGATATTGGGTACGTGCCGAAGAAATGCAAGAAAGCATTAAAATCATTCGCCAAGCCTTGGATAAAATACCTCGTGAAGGTAATGTCCATGAAGCATTACCTAAAAAAGTACGCCCACCTAAGGGCTCAATATATTTTAGGACTGAATCACCAAGAGGGGACCTAGGGTATTATATAATTAGTGATGGAACTCCTACACCATTAAGAGTAAAAATGCGTTCCCCTGCTTTTACAGCTTTAAGCGCTTTAAGTGAAATTGCTACCGGCTGGATGCTTTCTGATGTTTTAGTAATATTAGGTAGCTTGGATATAGTTTTAGGTGAGATTGACCGATGACGATTGATAATATTATACAATGGTTTCAATCCTGGTTTCCTGTTAATGTCATGGTTTTGTTTATAACATCGGTATTAATAGCTGCAGTAGTTATTTTTGCTATTATGGCAGTTAATGCATTAGTTGCTGTGTATGCCGAAAGAAAGATATCAGCATTTATGCAGGATCGAGTTGGTCCAATGGGTCAAGGACCCGGTTTACATGCCGGGAAATGGGGGCTATTGCAAACTATCGCTGATACAATTAAGCTCATCCTAAAAGAAGATATTATTCCTAAAGCGGCAGATAAAAAATTATTTATAATCGCTCCATTTATAATTTTCCTAGGTGCTTTTATCGCATTGGCTGCGATGCCATTTGGGCCGTACTTGATAGCATCCGATATGAACATCGGAATTTTTTATATTTTAGCAGTTAGCTCATTTGGTGTGATCGGAATAATACTAGCTGCATGGTCGTCTGATAATAAATGGTCATTATATGGTGGTATGCGCTCCGCTGCACAAATTATTAGTTATGAAATTCCGGCTGCCTTATCACTTGTATCAGTCTTGTTACTAACGAGTACTTTGAGCATGCAAGGAATTATCCAAAGTCAAGCTGGAACCGTGTGGGGATTTTTACCGAACTGGAATATTTTTAATAATCCGTTTTCCTTTTTAGCATTCTTTATTTATTTCATTGCCGGAGTTGCCGAAACCAACCGAACTCCGTTTGATATACCGGAAGCGGAATCGGAACTTGTTGCGGGATTCCACACAGAATATTCCGGTATGCGATGGGCTTTTTTTTTCCTTAGTGAATATGGTAATATGTTAGTGGTTTGCGGTTTAACCGTTGTTGCATTTTTAGGCGGTTGGCAGAGTCCGATAGCAGGGGTAATGGAAGGGGCTTGGTGGGGCTTGTTCTGGTTCTTGACAAAGTTGACGGCTACTATATTTATTATGATATGGTTCCGTTGGACATTTCCTAGATTAAGAGTTGATCAATTGATGAACGTAGCATGGAAAATATTATTACCAATTGCATTATTTAATTTATTTGGTGTAGCAATTTGGACATTGCTTGTCGGCTAGATATGAAAAATTACTTTCAAAATATATGGCAATCCATAACTACACTCCTGATTGGATTAGGCATTACTATTAAACATATGTTTAAAGCCCGTAAAGGTAATGTAACCTTACAGTATCCGGAAGAGAAATGGCCAAGACCCGAGCGTAATATCGGTTTTGATCCGAAAAATTATAATATTATCAGATCAAAACTACATGTTGATATTGATGATTGTATCGGATGTCGTAAATGTGAAAGAGCATGTCCTGTCGGTTGTATTAAAATAGATGCATTGAAAGTTCCGAAAGAAACAGATCTCGGATTAACATCAAGTGGTACTACAAAGAGATTACTCATTTCTCGTTTTGATATTGATATGACTGAATGTATGTTTTGTAATCTTTGTACATATCCCTGTCCTGAAGATTGTATATTTATGACAGGTGGACCAAATTCTGAAAAGCAACCACTTGATTATGAATATTCACAGTATGATCGCAGCAGACTGATTTTCAAATTCGCCAATGTTACAAAAAATGATATTAGACGTATTACTACGGCTCCACCGGTACAGCAGGAGATATTGTAAAATGACTAATATTGTATTCTGGTTTTTTGTTATTATGACAATAACTGCCGCTCTAATGGTAGTCCTATCGAAAAATTTAATATATGCAGCAATAGCATTATTGGTTACATTCCTTGGTGTGGCGGCTATGTATGTGTTTTTATGGGCAGATTTTATAGCTGGTACGCAAGTCATGATCTACATCGGCGGTATTCTAATTTTATTATTATTTGGTATTATGCTCACGCATAAAATCACTTCGGTTAGAATTTCACACACCAATGTACAAAGAGGAGTAGGGGCGTTAATTGTCGCTGCAATTTTTGTAGGATTAGTTTGGATGATTAACTTCACTCCTTGGCTCAAGGTTACAACTCAAGAACCACTGCAAACTGTACATAGTATTGGGACACTATTAATGACAGATTTCCTTTTACCATTTGAGGTTGCTTCTGTATTATTATTAGGTGCGTTAATTGGTGCTGCTGTTTTAGCAAGGAAAGAGACCTAATGAATATTTTACAAGTATATTTAACATTAGCAGCAGTTCTATTTTCCTTAGGAATATTTGCAGTCATTACAAGACGAAACGCAATTGCAGTTTTGATGGGAATCGAATTGATTTTGAACGCCGCAAATCTCAATTTTATTGCTTTTGCTCGCTTTGGAGGAATGAATTTTAGTGGACATATTTTTGCTTTATTTGTTATTGTATTAGCTGCTGCTGAGGCAGCAGTTGCATTAGCGATAATTATCAATCTATACCAAAATTTTCAATCTATTAATGTGGATGAAGCACAGCAATTGAAACAATGAACATTTTCTTACAATATACGCTATTAATATACTTTTTACCGTTAATTGCTTTTGGAATTCAGATTTTTGTTGGAAAACGTTTACCACGCCAAGGCGATTGGGTATCAATTGGTGCTGTACTTGCTACGTTAGTTCTATCAATTGCGTTGTTTGCCGGGATGTTATTGGATTATAATCCGACTTTCAAACAGAATTTCTCATTTACCTGGCTTGAAACTGCGAATTTCAAAATATCAATGGGATTTTTAGTAGATAACATCACCATAATTATGCTCTTGGTTGTAGCAATAATATCCTCAGCAAGTCATATCTACTCTCTAAAATATATGGAAGGTGATTCACGGTATTCCCAATATTATGCGTATTTATCTCTATTTACTTTCAGTATGAACGGAATAGTATTGGCTAACAGTATGATGTTGTTATATATGAGTTGGGAATTAGTTGGACTTAGTTCATACTTATTAATTGGATTTTGGTTTGAAAAAGATTCGGCATCTAATGCCGGAAAGAAGGCATTTCTTACCAACCGAGTTGGTGATATTGGATTTTTTATTGGAATAATGTCACTGTTTACTGCAATCGGTTCATTTTCATATAGTGATATCTTTGCCGGAGTCGCTGCCGGAAAAATTACAGGTACATTGCTAACTTTAGCCGGTATCGGCTTATTTATGGGAGCCGTAGGAAAATCTGCTCAATTCCCACTGCATATTTGGTTACCGGATGCTATGGAAGGTCCTACTCCTGTATCGGCATTGATACATGCTGCAACAATGGTTGCAGCCGGTGTTTTTATGATGGTAAGAGTATTTCCGATCTTAAGTCCTGATGTGTTGATAATAGTTGCTTATATCGGCGGATTTACGGCATTCTTTGCCGCAACAATTGCGATCACTCGAACGGATATTAAGCAAGTTTTAGCGTATTCAACACTTAGCCAGTTAGGTTATATGATCATGGCAATTGGAACAGGTGCTTACACTGTGGCATTCTTCCACCTTGCTATCCACGCTATGTTTAAAGCTAATCTTTTTTATGGTGCTGGTAGTGTAATTCATGGAATGCATCACGCACTACACAAATTGGGTGACCATAAAACAGATGCCCAAGATATGCGGAATATGGGTGGATTGAAATCCAAAATGCCGGTTACTTATTGGGCGATGGTTATTAGTTCATTAGCAATTTCGGGTGTACCGCTTTTTTCTGGTTTTCTTTCAAAAGATGCCATTTTAGCCGGTACTTTGGCATTAGTCAATCGAACCGGTTCGCATCATTTATTACTATTCTTTGGTTTTGGAGCTGCTCTCATCACCGCTTTTTATATGTTCCGAATGATATTTCTAACTTTCCACAATAAGCCTAATAAACCAAAAATATTTGAACATATGAAGGAATCTCCAACTGCCATGCTGATTCCGCTTGTTGTGTTGAGCACATTAAGCATTTTTATATTTTATACCTTACCAAACGTCAATCCATTATCTGGTCAGGGATGGTTTACGCACTTGGTTGCACAGCACGAATCTCTAGTCCCCGGGAATCTAAATCCATCGGTGTATGCTATTGAAGAGAGTATTCACCATAGTCATTTTCCGGCGATGATAACATCGCTAATTGTAGCAGGTTTAGGATTGTTATTAGCTTGGTTGATGTATTTTAAAAAACTTATCTCTGCCGAAGTTTGGACAAAACGGTTGAGACCTCTTTACACTTTATCCTTTAATAGATATTATATTGATGAATTATATGATAAAATTATTTATCAACCGTTTTTAAAAATAGCTGATTGGGTTGCGTATTTGGACTGGGATGTTTACGACAAATATTTTATTAATGGATTTGGTAGAGTTACTGAATGGTTTGCAAAAGTTGTAGGAATAGCTGATTATGATGGTCTTGATCAAGGGATTGTTGACGGATTTGGAAGATCCACACAGAGGTTAGGTAACTCGCTGAAAAAAATACAAACCGGGAAAATCCAAAATTATGTGTTGTATGCTGCTTTTGCAATAGTCATCTTGTTGATATTACAAATGTTATGATAAGATATAAAATAAAGATTTAAAGGAAATTATTATGGATTTAAATATTTTAAGTCTGCTTGTATGGTTACCTATAATAGGAATGCTTGGCATTGCCTTTATTCCTAGAGATAAGGTAGATATAATAAAAATTATAGCTGCAGTTGCAACAGGATTGCAATTATTTCTTGCAATCCTATTATGGATGCAATTTGATAAAACTAGCGGTGGTATTCAGTTTATGGAGAGGTACTACTGGATTCCATCATTCAATATCTTTTACACATTAGGTGTTGACGGTTTAAGTTTACCAATGGTATTACTCACGCCATTATTATCCTTTTTAGCGGTTTTTGTAAGTTGGAATACCAAGCGAGCGGTTAAAGGATTCTTTGCTTTATTCTTACTTTTAGATACCGGTATGATGGGAGTTTTCCTTTCTTTAGACTTCTTCCTATTTTATGTATTTTGGGAAGTAATGTTACTTCCGATGTATTTCTTAATTGGTATGTGGGGTGGTCCTCAACGTGTTTATGCCGCAATTAAGTTTTTCCTATTTACCTTGTTTGGTTCTGTGTTAATGCTGATCGCAATTTTAGCTCTTTATTTCACTTGCGGACAAACCTTTGATATAATTACCCTAATGCAAACTGCTCCCGAAGCCTTAAATGGAGTTTTATGGTGGGGTATGAGTGCAATCAAGGTAATTTGGATTTTATTATTTGTCGGTTTTGCGATTAAAGTTCCTGTATTTCCATTCCACACCTGGTTACCGCTCGCGCATGTAGAAGCGCCGACAGCGATTTCCGTAATACTTGCCGGTGTATTATTGAAAATGGGTCTATATGGAATGCTAAGGGTAAATTACGGTATGTTGCCTGAAGCAGTATGGTGGTTTGCCGGAGCTTTAGCGGTGTTAGGCGTAATTAATGTTATTTGGGGAGGATTAGCGGCTCTCGCTCAAAAAGATCTGAAGAAAATGGTTGCGTATTCAAGTATTAATCACTTGGGATATGCATTAATGGGAATGGCTGCCGTTGTTGCAGCCGGAGCTGCAAGTGGCAATAATTATGCTGCTGCGGAAGCGGGACTGAGCGGGGCTATGTTCCAGATGTTTAATCACGGTACAATTTCAGCAATGTTGTTTATAATCGCCGGTGTTGTATATGATCGTGCGCACCACCGTGAAATAGCCGGATTTGGTGGTTTAGCAAAGCAAATGCCAATTTATGCCGGAGTAGCTGCAGTAGCATTCTTTGCGGGTCTTGGGTTACCTACATTATCAGGATTTATAAGTGAATTTATGTGTTTTGTTGGAGCATTTCCGGTCTTTCGCACAATAGTAATAATCGGGACTTTGGGGATTTTGATTAATGCTGCCTATTTCCTACGTGCCTATCAAAAAATATTTTTTGGAAAATTGAACGAAAAATATAGTGATATGCCTGAAATAAACGGCAGGGAATTATTTACACTTATTCCTTTAGCAATTATCACCTTTGTATTGGGTGTGTATCCGGCTCCTTTTTTAAATGTTATCAGAGATACCGTATCAGGAATAATTGAGCATGTCGTTGCTCATGGCGGTGGTGTAGGAATCTTCTAATACTGGGAGCATAATGAGTAATCTGCATAGTATAAAATATTTTATTCCTGAACTGATAATCCTAGCTACGGTTTTGATCGGAATAATAGCCGATTTATTTTATTCAAAGAAAAAATCGTACTTAACCGGTAATTGGATTTTGGGCGGTTTGATATTAGCGCTGATTTCGATATTATTGCATAATCTACAAAATGTAACTACGTTATTTACTGATATGGTTGCACTTGATCCGTTTGCAGTATTTTTCAAATTAATTATTTTGATAGCGACGATTTTTGTTGTGCTAATCAGTAGATATAATAAAGAATTCACAGATTATCGTGTTGGTGAGTATTATGTATTACTTGCGATTATGGTATTTGGTTTATTCCTGATGGTATCTGCTGTTGATCTAATAATGATCTATTTAGCAATTGAAACTGTCTCAATTATGTCGTTTATATTAGCAGGATATTTAAAGTCTGAACGACGTTCTAACGAATCAGCATTGAAATATGTGATTTATGGTGCATTTTCATCAGGATTGATGTTATTTGGAATGAGTATTTTATTTGGATTGACCGGTGTTACAAAGATATGCTTAATCGGGAATAATCTTATGGCATTAGAGGGTGGTGCCAACTTCGCTTTAATGATTTCTTTTGTACTTATATTAGCTGGATTTGCTTATAAAATTTCTGTAGTGCCATTCCACTTTTGGACTCCTGATGTTTATGAAGGTGCTCCAACAACAATTACCGCTTTTTTATCGGTTGCACCGAAAGCCGCCGGGTTTGCAGTAGTAATTCGATTTTTTCATATAGTATTCGGTGATTCCGTGGCATTGCAAGCAGGGACTTGGCTGACACAGACAGAAATACCCTGGGCTCAAATCCTTGCATTATTGGCAGTAATTACAATGACTCTTGGTAATGTTGTTGCAATTCAGCAAGACAATATTAAGAGGATGCTAGCGTATTCTAGTATCGCCCATGCGGGATATATGCTTATGGTGTTACCAGTTCTTTCAAGTGACAGCATTTATGCAATTATGTTATATCTGTTCATATATATCTTTATGAATTTAGGAGCATTTTTTACGGTGATTGCAGTAAAAAACATAACCGGTGGTGAAACATTTACTGACTTTATGGGGCTCGGATGGAAAATGCCATTGGTTGGTTTTGTTATGACAGTTTTTATGTTCTCTTTAACTGGATTGCCGCCGACTGCCGGATTTATTGGGAAGTTTTATCTATTTGCATCCCTGATTAAAGGCGGCTCACAATTTTATTGGATCGCATTTGTTGGAGTAATAAATAGCGTAATATCTTTGTATTATTATATGCGAGTGGTTAAAGTAATGTATTTCGACGGAGAGCCTCAAAAAACTATATCGAATCCAATTTTACCTGTCACTTTAATTTTGTTAGTGCTAGCAACATTCATAATTATATTTGGAATATATTGGACTCCTTTGGCCGATTGCGTAAGAAATTCGCTTATATTTTATATTGGTGGTTTGTAATTTTACCATTGAAAATTCTCTTTTTAATATAGCATATGACACAAATTAAAATTCGTAAAGGGCATTCAATTTGTATTGCCGGCGTTCCTCAAAATGACCTTCTTACAAATATATCTACAGCTGAAGTAGGACTTTGTCCGATTGAATACCGATATGTAAAACCTAAGCTTTTCGTAAAAGAAGGTGATCAGGTTGAGCAAGGATCACCATTATTTTTTAATAAAGAAAATCCTGAACAAAAATGGGGTGCACCGGGTTCAGGTATTATATCTAAGATACAGTACGGGCCAAGACGAGTCATTGAAAAAATTGTCATTAAACTTGATAAAAATGAAAAAGGATTTTCTAACAAAGCAATACCTTTAAATGCTATCGTCAAGTTAAAACGTAAAGAAATTAAATCTGTTTTATCTGATTCAAATTTATGGCATTTAATAAGACAAAGACCGTTTAATCATGTTGCAAATCCTGCAGATGAACCGCGTGATATTTTTATTTCAGCGTTACATACAGCACCATTAGCACCAAAATTGGATTTAGTTCTTAAGGGTCAAAAAGATGCAATTCAAGCTGGAATTAATATTCTTAATGGCTTAACAGATGGCAATGTAAATATTGGTATTTCTTCGAATAATCGAATAGAAGAATTAACCGGATTAGATAATTGTAAATTGCATCAAATTAGCGGACCACATCCGGCGGGAAATGTAGGAATACAAATACATCATATTGCTCCATTAAAACCGGATGATATTGTTTGGACTGTAAATATTCAGCATGTTATTATTTTAGGAAAATTATTTTTAACGGGGGAAATTGATCCTTCGATTATAATATCAATTGGTGGTCCAGGTGCTAAGAATCCGATACATGTAAAAACTAGGATTGGTGCTAAAATTGGTACGCTCGTAAACGATCAGCTAGGAAATGGTGATTATAGAATTATTAGTGGTGACGTTCTTACTGGTAGAAAAGTCGAAAAAGATGATTATCTCGGATTTTATGATACAATAATTTCAATTTTACCGATTGACTTCTCAAGACCATTTTTAGGATGGATTCAGCCTGGATCATCCAAGAAATCTTATAGTTTATCAAATTCATTTTTATCATTCAGAAAGAGATTGTTTAATTTTACTACAAAACAAAATGGCAGCTTAAGAGCTTTAGTGCCAATTAATGCTTGGGAAGATATGCTACCAATGGATATCATGCCAAATCCGTTATATCGCAGCATATTGGCCAACGATGTGGAAGAAATGGAACAGCTCGGAATATTAGAATGTGATGATGAAGATTTCGCATTATGCAGTTTTGTCTGCCCGAGCAAAATTGATGTCGGTGCTGCAATTAGTAAAGGTTTAGATATTATGAGAACCGAAGGGTAGGATGAAATTTTTAAGAAATATATATAAAAAAGCTCATCCGCATTTTGCCGAAGGTGGCAAGCTGAGTAGATTTTTTCCGTTTTTTGAGGCGGTTGATACACTCACTTTTTGGACTGATGAACAAACTAAATCAGGTCCTCATATTCGTGATAGTTTAGACCTAAAGCGGACAATGATTATTGTACTTATTGCTATGATACCTGCTACGATATTTGGAATAATAAATATTGGCTATCAGCAGATGCTTGCAATGGGAATTTCACGTGGATGGTTAGCAAATATGTGGGTTGGACTTCAATCATATTTACCAATAATGGTAGTTGGTTATGCAACAGGTTTCTTTTGGGAGCTGTTGTTTCCAATTATCCGTAAGCAGGAAGTTGATGAAGGATTTTTTGTAACTGGTTGGTTGATTCCTTTAATCCTTCCTCCTACGATTCCGTTATGGCAAGTAGTTGTTGCAACAAGTTTTGGAGTTGTCATTGGCAAAATGATTTTTGGTGGTACTGGTAAGAATATTTTCAATCCGGCGTTGGTAATAAGGGCGTTCATATTTTTTGCATATCCCGGTAGTATTTCGGGTGATGCAGTATGGGTAAAAGTAGCTGATGGATTTTCCGGTGCAACGGCCTTATCTGTACCGGCAGCCCAAATAGGTGGTAATGCTGTTACTTTATTGAATGGATTTCAACAGTTTGATTACTCTTGGCTGAATATGTTCATAGGATGGATTCCCGGCTCAGTAGGAGAGACATCCGCATTAGCTATATTGATCGGTGCGGCGATATTAGTTTATACTAAAATAGGGTCATGGCGTATTATTACCGGTTCAATCATAGGATTAGTTGTTACGGCTTTTATAACCAATTATTTTGCTGGCTATTCAACTAATACTATGCTGACTTTACCTCCTCATTATCATTTGGTTATGGGTGGTTTTTTATTTGGAACGGTATTTATGGCAACTGATCCGGTATCTGCTGCTTATACAAATCGTGGTCGTTGGATTTATGGATTTATGATTGGTTTCTTAACTGTTATTATTCGTTCTATGAATCCTGCCTATCCCGAAGGTACAATGTTAGCAATTTTATTAATGAACGCCTTTTCACCACTTATTGATTATTTTGTTGTACGAGGAAACATTAAAAAAAGGTTGGCTCGTTATGCGAAGTAATTTTTATGTATTATCGTTTATGGCGGTAATTACAATAATTCTGGGATTTTTGCTTTCGTACTCTTCGGCGGTCTTAAAAGCAAGACAAGACTATAACATTGATATTGATATAAAAAAGAATATTTTGAAATCACTTAATATTCCTGCTGATCAATCCAAAAAACTCTCTCAAGGTGATATTCAAAAATTATATGATGAAGAGATAACATCAATAAATATTAATGAAAAGGGAATAATATCAGAAAATGGTACATTAAGTGTATATATTGCAAAAGATGGAGATCAACCGACAGGTTATTCTATTCCCATATCTGGCAAAGGACTTTGGTCAACGATTTACGGATATTTAGCGTTGGAACCTGATGGAAATACAATAAAAGGCATTACTTTCTATCAGCACGGTGAAACTCCGGGGCTTGGTGGAGAATTGGAAAAAGATTGGTTTACAGCTAATTATGTTGGTAAGAAAATATATAATAGTGATGGTATGTTAGTCAGCGTTGAAATTGTAAAGGGACAAGTTAATCAAAGTGGTGTAAATGCAATTCACCAAGTTGATGGAATATCTGGAGCTACCTTAACGGGGAAGGGATTAAATAATTTCATTGCTCAAGACCTAAATATATATAAACCTTTTTTAGATAGAATTAGAGTAGGTGAGAACATACTAGAATGAGTATTTTAAGTAAAAAATCAAAGCTTGCATTAACTGATCCGATGATCAGCAATAATCCGATTTCTGTTCAGATATTGGGAATTTGTTCAGCATTGGCAGTTACTGTAAAAATGGAAACAGCTATCGTAATGACATTAGCTGTGATGTTTGTTCTTTCTATGTCAAATACGGTTATCGCAGCTTTACGTAAATTTATTCCTAACCGTGTAAGAATTATTGTTATGCTGACAGTAATTGCATCATTGGTAATTGTAACTGATCAGATATTAAAAGCTTATGTATATGATATCAGTAAGCAATTATCAGTATTTGTCGGGCTTATAATTACAAATTGTATTGTTATGGGTAGAGCTGAAGCTTTTGCAATGCAAAATCCCCCTGGGAAAGCATTTTTAGACGGATTAGGTAATGCAACCGGGTATGGTATTTATCTAATAGCTGTATCAATTTTCCGTGAATTGCTTGGTAGTGGTACATTCCTCAATATGCAAATTATCCCACAATCTTTTTATGATTCAGGTTACTTGAATGCAGGTTTATTTGTGCTATCACCGGGAGCCTTCATCATACTTGGATTGATTATTTGGTTTCAACGTTCAACAACAAAATACGAAGAGGCATAAAGTGTTAGAACATTATTTATCATTAGTAATCAAATCTATCTTCGTAGAGAACATATTACTTTCATATTTCTTAGGAATGTGTTCATTCCTTGCGATATCAAAAAAAGTTGAAACTTCAATTGGATTAGGACTAGCAGTAGTTTTCGTTTTAACGATCACAGCACCGGTTAATTGGGCGTTGCATCATTACTTTTTAGAAGAAGGTGCCTTAGCTTGGGCCGGATTACCTGATGTTGATTTGAGTTATTTAAACTTCATCGCTTTTATAGCGGTAATTGCGGCAATGGTCCAATTAGTTGAAATGGTTTTGGATCGGTTTTTTCCAGGATTATATCAAAGCCTTGGAATTTTTCTTCCTCTAATTGCTGTTAATTGCGCAATTTTAGGTGGATCGCTATTCTTAGTTGAGCGACAATATACTTTTGGTGAATCAACAGTATATGGTTTTGGCGCCGGAATGGGATGGTTTTTAGCTATTACATCGATGGCGGCAATTCGGCATAAATTACGCTATGCAGATGTCCCCAAAGGTTTGCGAGGATTAGGGATAACTATGCTTTTGACAGGACTATTATCTATGGCATTTATGGCATTCTCGGGCATCGATTTATAAGGGATTGCGGATGATAACTACGCTAATTGGTGTTATATTTTTTACATTATTGATCCTTATATTAGTTATTTTATTAAATATTGCCGGAAGTAAATTATTGCCACAGGGGGAAGTGCAGATAGAGATTAACGGTGATAAAGAAAAATCAGTTTCAGTTAGACCCGGTTCAAGTTTGTTGAATGCATTAGCGGGGAATAAAATATTTTTACCATCCGCATGTGGAGGTCAGGGAACTTGCGCCCAGTGCAAATGCCAGGTAATTGATGGCGGTGGTGATATTTTACCAACCGAAACGGGTAGCATTGGTCGTAAAGAAGCTGCTGACCATTGGCGTTTGGCTTGTCAGGTTAAGGTTAAACAGGATCTTAAAATCAGCGTACCTGATGAAATATTTAATATTAAGAAATATACCTGTAAAGTTATTTCTAATTATAATGTTGCCACTTTCATAAAAGAATTAGTTATTGAGTTGCCGCCCGGTGCTGAAATGGATTATCGTGCCGGTGGTTATATTCAGATTGATATTCCTTCCTATAAGTTAAAATATACCGATTTTGATGTTGAGGAGGAATATCGCGAAGATTGGGATAAATACGATCTGTGGCGTTATAACGCGGTTAATGACGAAGATGTGACCCGTGCATATTCGATGGCGAGTTATCCCGCCGAAGGTAATAAAATAATGCTGAATGTCAGAATTGCATCACCGCCGCCCTGGGCTCCGGATGTACCGCCGGGAATAGCATCATCATATATTTTTAATTTGAAACCCGGCGACAATGTGGAAGTTTCAGGTCCTTATGGTGAATTTTTTACTAAAGATACCAAAAGAGAAATGGTGTTTATTGGCGGAGGTGCAGGTATGGCACAAATGCGCAGTCATTTATATGATTTGTTAAAAACAAATAAATCCGATAGGAAAATATCA
The DNA here is from genome assembly GCA_018812885.1 of bacterium. Lineage (GTDB taxonomy): Bacteria > Fidelibacterota > Marinisomatia > Marinisomatales > JAHJCW01 > JAHJCW01. The sequence continues at coordinate 17,729 of JAHJCW010000316.1, forward strand.
TTTTGGTACGGGGCAAGGTCTCTGCGCGAAATGTTTTATGATGATGAATTTCAGGAATTAGAAAAGAAATTCCCCAATTTCTCTTATCAAGTAGGACTCTCTGAGCCGATGAAAGAGGATAATTGGAAAGGTCCGGTGGGATTTATTCATCAAATTTTATATGATAATATGTTAAAAAATCACGATGATCCAACCGAAATTGAATATTATATGTGCGGTCCACCACCTATGATCGATGCTGTTGATAAAATGCTGTACGATCTAGGTGTAGAACCGGATATGGTTGCTTATGACAAATTTGGTTAGACCGAAGAATTTTAAAAA
>JAHJCW010000030.1 GCA_018812885.1 bacterium
AATAAACTCGCTACTTTCCACTTTAATATGCTTTGCTTGATATATTTCAACTTCATCTAGTTCTGGTAAAGTGCCTTTTAACAGTTTCGAAAAATTAGTAATAATTCGCCACCGTGTTATCTCTTTTACATAGCAAACGTCAAAAACACCATCGTCTAACTTCGCTTTTGGAGTTAGTTGCAAACCACCACCTACATTCCAGCCATTTCCGACGCTTACAAGATATATATCGTCATTAAGTATTTTCCTGTCTAATGTCAACTTCATCGGAATTCTTTTATATGCTATTAACGTATATGCAATTGACAATATATAACGGAATGCTCCTTTAATATATTCAATTTTTCTTGCATTCCAATTCACCTGACCCTCAAAACCCATCCCGAGAACATTTACAAATTTCCTGCCATTAACTTCACCTACATCAATATTTTTCACATCGTGGTTCAGCAATATTTGAATTGCCTCTTCAATCGAATTATAAGGGATACTGCAACTTCTTGCAAAATCATTTCCGGTTCCGATTGGGATCATTCCAAACGGTATTTTTAAATCGGGAACTCCGTTAATCACTTCATTAATTGTACCATCACCACCGATGGCTACAATAACATCAAATTTATTCCCGATTTCTTTCACTAATTCTGTGGCATGCATCGGTTCTTGCGTAAAATGAAATTCGTATTCGATTTTCTTTGTTCGGAGAATATTTTCAATTTGAGGCAATACTTTCATTGTTTTGCCACTGCCTGCCTCAGGATTAACGATTAATAGATATCTTTTTTTTGTTGGCATATTACCTCCTAATTATAATGTTGCAATGCAATCTATTTCAATTAAAACATACTTTGGTAGCGCTGAAACCTCAACTACCGAACGCGCGGGTGGATCAACACCCTTAAACCGTTCCATAAAGACAGTATTTAATTCAGAGTAATTTGATAAATTTGTCATAAATACGGTTAACTTAATCGATTTACTTAAATCAGTTCCGGCAGCCTTTAATACAGATTCAATATTGTCCAAAGTCTGTTCCGCTTGTTCAAAAAAATCATTTGATATTATTCTTCCTGTATTTGGATTAAGTGGAATTTGTCCCGCAGTGTAAACCAACCCGTTGGATACGATTGCTTGGCTATAATAACCAATAGCACCCGGTGCATTTTTAGTATATATTATTTTTCTATTCATTATTATTAACCACTAATTATAAAAATTTTCAAAAACGAGCATAATAGTATCATTCTTTGTGAAATTCTGAGTTTTGTTTTTATTTTCAATTTTATTGTTTTTATTCGTGTTCTTCATGTAATTCGTGGTTATTCTTATCGTTTATTTCGTTGTGAATCATTATTTCAAATCCCACGTTGCCAAACCAATTTTATCATTTAATGTGCGTTTTGAGTTACCATCTATTTTATTAATTATAAATTCTCCTACAACTGCAATATTTGCCCTAAATAGATGCCCTCCATATATTTGCATATTATGATCCCCGATTGTTATATGAGCGTGTATAAACGGTTCACTATGCAATAACATAATATTACCCTGATAAGTGATCAATTCATGATCTTCTTTGAAAGTCTTTTTTATATATTCCCTTTTGGTAGGATTATATGCACCTAACTCAATATTATTGATTGCTCCAATGCCGGAAATATATCCATTTAAAATATGATGTTCTTTGCAAAACTCAGTCAATTCTTCAACAACAGATTCACCTTTTTCAAGGTAAACTTGGAAAATATTATCTGATTGTTTGAATTGCATATGCTAACCTAGTATATCTTGAATTTCTTGTTTTATTATATTCATTCCAATATCTAATGCCTCATCCAATCTCATTCCAACTTTACCGCCTGTTGTTGCAATATTTTCTTTTCCACCACCACCCCCACCTAATGCTTTTCCAATTTTTCTAGCAAGGTTATCAGCTTTTATTCCTTTTTTAATAATACTTTTTCCAACTATTATGACAATTGAAACTTTTGGTGCTCCTTTTAAGGCAAGTAGTGCAATTTGAATATTTTTAACATTGAAAAATTCAGTTGCTACACCTTTTAATTCTAAAGTAGATGTCGCTTCAATTTCATATTTTGAAATATCAATACCATTATAAGTTGTGACAATACCAGATTTAATAGGATCATCCGCAGCAATTTGTTTCCTTTTAAAATCTCGTATTTCCTTTTCAAGCTTTTTGATTCTAGATATAGATTCAATCTCATTTTGAATTAATAATTGCATCTTATTCTGAACAAATTTAACTGCCTCTTTTCCGGTAATTGCCACAATTCTTCTCACACCTGCGGCAAGGGAAGATTCCTCAATAATCTTAAACAATCCAATATCACCTGTACGATTGACATGTGTACCACCGCATAATTCCTTGGAAAACTTTCCAATGGTTAAAACACGTACTTCATCGCCATATTTTTCACCGAATAAAGCTTCGGCGCCATCCTTTTTTGCTTCATCAAATGATTGAGTTGTGGAGATTACTTCAATGTTTTTGATAATCTCATCATTGACTATTGTCTCAACCCGTTCAATTTCATCTTGTGAGATTTTTTCAAAATGAGTCAAATCGAAACGGAAATTCTCAGGACCAACCGATGAACCGGCTTGGTGCACATGTTCTCCCAATACTTCTTTCAATGCTGCGTGTAATAAATGGGTTGCAGTATGATTGCGCCTAATCGCGTCACGACGATTGCTATCAACAGTACAGACAACTTCTTTTTCTAAAAATAATTCGTCTAAATTACCTTTGCAATAATGTATAAATTGTTCATTCTTTTTTTGTGTATCAATAACTTCCAAGTCAATCCCGCCATTGGTAATAGTACCTTTGTCACCGATCTGACCGCCAGACTCAGCATAAAAAGGCGTCTTGTCCAAAACAATTGCAAATCCATTTTTTATTTTCGACCATTTTGTTATGAACGATTCGGATTCCAAAGTTTCGTAACCTAAGAATTCTGAGTCTTCACTTTTTATCGCTGTATTCCAATTTATTTTATCTGTGCTTGCAGTGAATTTACTTGATGCTTTGGCGCGTTCTTTCTGTTTCTCCATTTCTTTCCAGAATCCCTCTTCGTCTACTTCCAGCCCAATTTCTCGGGCCATTAGCTGTGTCAGATCTAACGGGAATCCATAAGTATCGTATAATTTAAATGCTTCGATCCCCGGAATAATTTTGCCTGAGAGACTATTAACTATACGATTGAAATGATGTATTCCTCGATCAAGTGTCTTATTAAATGATTTTTCCTCGGCTTTAATTACATTAATGATATGGGCTTTTTTATCAATTATTTCCGGATAGACTTTACCAAGTATCTGACCAACTGTGTCGACCAATTTATATATAAATGGTTTGTTGAGATTAAGCATACGGCCGAACCGTGAAGCTCTCCTTAGTATCCTTCTAGCAATATAGCCTCGACCCTCATTTGACGGCATCACTCCATCGGCAATCGCAAAGGTAAGCATCCTTATATGATCTGCTATAACCTGATACGGTACTGGACTTTCAAAATATTTTATCTCACTAATTTTTTCAATCTCACGGATTATAGGCTGAAATAGATCAGACTCATAATTACTAACTTTGCCTTGCATTACAGAAACAATTCTTTCTAAACCCGCACCTGTATCAATATGTTTCTTTGGAAGATCCGTTAGCTTACCGGATTCATCACGATTATATTGTATAAATACTAAATTCCATAACTCCCAATATTCATCTGTAACATTTACACCTTTGGCAGATTGTTTGGCTAAATCTTTCCCAATATAATAATGGATTTCAGAGCAAGGGCCACAAGGACCGGTCTCACCCATTTCCCAAAAGTTTTCTTTTTTACCAAACCGTAATATTCTACCATGAACAATATCGGTTTCCGATTTCCATAGTTCAAATGCTTCGTCATCGTCATCATAAACTGTTGCCCATAGGCGGTTTTTATCCAGTTTCCAAACATCAGTTAATAATTCCCACGCCCATCTAATGGCTTCTGCTTTATAATAACCACCAAACGACCAATTACCGAGCATCTCAAAAAATGTATGATGATAAGTATCCACTCCGACTTCTTCAAGATCATTATGTTTTCCGCTTACGCGAATACATTTTTGGCTGTTTACAACTCGATTGTTTTTTGGTTCTTGCTCGTTTAAAAATATCGGTTTGAACTGATTCATACCGGCATTAGTAAATAAAAGTGTGGGGTCATCTAAAGGGGCAACGGATGAACTCCGCACAACTGAATGATTTTTATCTTTGAAAAAATTGATAAAAGATTGCCGTATATCGTTACTATTCATTTTTCAAATTAGCAAGATTTTATGGATTGAAAAACAAATAACTTTCTATACCAAATGTGTATTTTAATTTTTTAGAATATTAAAAATACTGCCAAGCCCTTACTAAAAGAACTATTAGCGTTTTGATATTTTCATTTGTGTTCTTCGTGAAATTCGTGGCTATTTCATTTTTCATCTTTCCAATTGCTGATTACGATATTTTTTCTCTATTTTAAGTGATAATTAATTAAAGGAATATCAATGTCTAAAAAGCCACTTCCGGAAATCACAGTCAAAGCAATTTTTCTTGGTGTTCTACTATCGATGATTATGGCAGGTGCCAATGCTTACCTTGGTTTATTCGCCGGTATGACGGTATCTGCATCAATCCCGGCAGCTGTTATTTCAATGGGGGTTCTGCGATTATTCAAACGTTCCAATATATTAGAAAATAATATTGTACAAACAGCCGCTTCAGCTGGAGAATCGCTTGCAGCGGGTGTGATTTTTACTATTCCTGCTCTGATATTAATGGGTTATTGGACAGATTTTGATTACATAGAAGTGGCAAAAATTGCAAGTATCGGCGGATTAATTGGTGTGTTTTTTACTATACCTTTACGCCGCGCTTTAATAGTGGAAGCTAAACTGACCTTTCCCGAGGGTATCGCTACTGCGGCAGTCCTGAAAGCCGGTGATAGAAATAAAGACAGTGAAGGCGATGAAACAGCAAGTGGTGGAATGAGACTGATTGGATTAGCAGGCTTGGCGGGCGGATTGATGAAATTAGCCCAACAAGGATTTCAATTTTGGTCCGCTGCTTTATCGGGAGCAATTAAATTACCCATCGGTAAAGGAGCAATTTTTGGTTTAGGTACTAACCTCTCTCCTGCTCTAATTGCTGTTGGATACATTGTAGGAAGAAATATAGGCATATTGGTTGTTGGTGGTGGATTGATTTCTTGGGCTGTTGCAATTCCAATCTATTCAGCAATTAATGGATGGGAAGGAGGGTTTTATGACGCTGCTCAAAATATTTGGAATTCTCAAATACGATTTTTGGGAATTGGCGCTATGGTGGTTGGTGGAATTTGGTCATTAATAAAGTTAGCAAAACCATTAGTTGCGGGCATAAAAGCAAGTCTTGATTCAATGAAACAAGCCAACGAAGGCAAAACCATAGCACGCGAAGAGCAGGATATCCCCATAAAATACGTTGGCTATTCATTATTAGTTTTACTGATACCGGTATTTTTTCTATATCTGGGAGTGCTTGAATCAGTCTGGATGGCAGTGTTGCTCTCTATTGTGATGATGATATTTGGTTTTTTATTTTCAGCGGTTGCTTCTTATATGGCAGGGGTTGTCGGATCCTCAAACAATCCAATTTCCGGTGTCACTATTGCGACAATTTTGTTTTCATCATTACTGTTATTAGCTTTACTTGGTACCGGTTCTACTAAGGGCGCTGCTGCAGCGATATTAATTGGTGCAGTAGTTTGTTGTGCGGCTTCAATTGGAGGTGATAATCTGCAGGATTTGAAGACCGGTCATCTTTTAGGAGCAACGCCATGGAAACAGCAGATCATGCAAATAGTTGGTACAATCAGCGCTGCCGTTGTATTAGGACTTGTACTAGATATTTTACATACCGCTTACACGATTGGTTCTCCGACGCTCTCAGCTCCTCAAGCTACTTTAATGCGATCTGTTGCAGAGGGCGTATTTCAAGGTAATCTACCCTGGACAATGGTAATAATCGGTGGAATTATTGGTATATTAATTATTATGTTAGATGTTCGGCAAGAACGTATCGGTTCGGATTTTCGCGTTCCAGTATTGGCAGTAGCAGTAGGTATATATTTACCGATAGAATTAACCGTACCAATCTTTCTTGGCGGCATGATTTCGCATATTGGCAACAAGCGCGGTGCGACTGAAGTTACACGCAGAAACGGTTTACTGTTATCATCGGGTTTGATCACCGGTGAAGCACTCATGGGAATTTTAGTAGCTGTACCAATATTCATAACTTCGAATAAAGATTGGTGGCCAACTCTTGGTTCATACACATGGTTAGGAACACTTTTCTTTATTGCTATAATATATTGGTTGTATAGAACATTGGTGAAAAAGGATTGACGATCAGTAAAGAAATGTTGAGTTTAGAATTTTGAGTGCTAAATGAAAAATAATCCGATTAAAGAGAGAAGTTTTAATTTTGCTTTGTCGATTGTCAAATTATATAAAATACTCCAAGGGAAAAATGAATTTATTATTTCAAAACAATTATTGTGAAGCGGAACAAGTATTGGGGCTAACATCGAAGAAGCAAGCGCAGCTCAAAGTAAAAAGGATTTTTTACATAAAATGTCTATTGCATCAAAAGAAGAGCGGGAAACTTCATATTGGTTAAGAATATTAAAAGAAAGTAATTTAATTGATATCTCTGTCGATGAATTTTTAAACGAAATTGGTCAAATTATAAAAATCATAACAAAAATTGTTAAAACAACTTCAAAAAACTTGAAACAATAAAAAAACTTAAAATTCAAAATTAATAAATCAAAATTCCAAAAATTATGTCAATAAATATAGAATTACTTAAAAGACTACCGAAGGTAGAATTACATTGTCACCTCGATGGTAGTATGCGAATTGAGACAATTTTAGATCTTGCTCAAAAAGATAAAGTTAAACTACCCTCATCTAAATTTGAAGAATTACGGAAGGCGTTAATCATCGGTGACAACCGCGTAACACTCGAAGAATATATCGACCGATTTGATATTACCCTTAGTGTTATGCAAACTCCGGAAAGTCTAAAACGCATTGCGTTTGAATTAATTGAGGATGTTCTAAAGAGAATGTTAGATACATAGAAATCCGCTATTCCCCCATTTTACACCTAAAAAAAGGGATGATGCTTGGTGAATCAATTGAGGCAGTCAGGATTGGATTAAAAGAGGGAGAAAAGGAATTCGGTGTAAAATCGGGCATAATAATTTGTGGGATACGAAATATCTCACCTGAAGTTTCGTTAAAATTAGCTGATTTAACTATTCAGTATAAAAATAAGGGGGTTGTCGGGTTTGATCTTGCCGGTGTGGAAGAGAATTTCCCTGCCAAAGATCATCGTGAGGCATTCTATCTGATCATTAATAACAACATAAATGCCACAATTCATGCCGGTGAAGCATTTGGCCCGGCTTCTATCCACCAAGCGATCCATTATTGTAATGCGCACCGAATTGGTCATGGCACACGTTTGAAAGAAGACAAAGATCTGATGAATTACGTAAATGATCATCGCATTCCTTTAGAAATTTGCCTCACTTCTAACTGGCATACGCGCTCTGTGCGTTCTTTGAAATATCATCCTATTAGATATTATTATGATGAAGGATTACGCATTTCTCTGAATACCGATAATCGCCTTATTTCTGATACAACACTAACCAAGGAATATGCTCTTGCACATGTATTATTTGGATTTTACCTAAATGATTTTCGCCGAATGACGATAACAGCAATGAAAAGTGCTTTCCTAAGCTATAAAACCCGAAAAGTGATGATACAAGAAATAGCAGAAGAATTTGAACAGGAATTCGGGTTAATGCCAGAGTATGTTGAAACTGTGCACAAAAGAATTAAAACTAATAAATAAATCGGCATGTCATTCTGAGGAGTGTAACGACAAAGAATCCATTATGTTTTTTAAATTTGATTTTTCATCCTGCTCAGAAAGACATATTTGAATAATAAAAAAAAGAGACAAAGCTCCTTTCCCTTCTCATTAATATATTCTTGTTTTTATCTTCTTTCTAATTCTTCTACTCGTTTTTGAAGAGCTTTTATCGCTTCGATTAAAAGAGGAGTTAGCTTACTGTAATCCATACCATCGGCATCAATACCGTTTTCTTCGTATACAACAATTTCTGGTAGAACTTTCCCGACCTCTTCAGCAATACAACCAACATCGTGTTGACCACCATGTTCTTCATCCCAATTAAAATATACACCACGCAGTCCAGATAATTTCTCTAAAGGTTTGTCAATTTCGACGATATTAGTTTTCCAACGAACAGACGATCTTGAACCATAGTCTATGCTGCTTGTATTATCTGCATAAAAATCATATTCACCACCAGAACCAGTAATTCCACGACCAGAACTACCGGATGCGCATCCATAAACCCCCGTACCGGAAATGCCAGTTGCATAACCATAAACCCCAAGACTTAAATCGCCGGATACATAGCCGGAAACTCCACGACCATAACTGCCAGTTGGTGCACCATAAACTCCAAGACCTTCACTACCGGTTGCCTCACCATAAACTCCACGACCCCAATCGCCAGTTGCCTCACCATAAATAGTTGCATTGGCATGCCCATCTCCACCCACACTTAATTTAGCGAGAGGATTTTTCGTACCTATTCCTACATTCCCACCGGAATCTTGGATTACAACTTTACCGTCAGATGCAGCAGAACGAATATACCAATCTCCTTTTGTTCCATAATGTATATGAGAAGCATTAATTCCAAGCGTTGTTGATTCAAATTTTGCTGTATTATCTACACCAGTATTTGATGAAGAAATAACATGTAGTTTTGCCTGGGGATTATTAATACCGATACCCACATATCCCCATCCTATAATAGTAAATATATCAGTTCCACTAATATTTTTTATTATGAACTTATCATTGGAAGTATTTCCACCAAGGGTGTTTGTAATTCCTTGGGCATGTAGAAATGTAAACAAACCTACAAATATTAAACATATTAATTTTTTCATGTTATTCTCCTATTATTCAACTTTCATTAAAACTAATCGGAATGGTTTGTTATAATATTCCGACTCATAATCATATGCTATTTCAATATGATCTGAATATAAAAAACAAGATGTGTTTTCACCAATTCGTCCATTAGTTTTCCAATGGCTTGAATTCCAGTATATTTCATATGCAAGCACTCTTGTATTATTTACATCATATCCCGACAGATATGCTAATGTAGTGGTATTTCCACTACCTGCTGTATTTCCAGTCAATTCAGTAATTCCAGAAAACATTAATCCATTAACCCCAACTTTCACTGTGCCTTCAATATCCAGTTTTGCATCGGGGCTGTTAGTACCTATTCCAACATTACCGCCTGAATCCTGAATTACAACTTTGCCATCGGATGCAGCAGAACGAATATACCAATCTCCATCTGTACCATAATGAATATGAGAAACGTTACTTCCAATACTTGTTGCCTCAAATTTTGCTGTATTGTCTGCACCGTTCGTTGTAGTAGAAATAACATGTAATTTTGCACTAGGAGAAGTAGTACCAATTCCAACATTGTAAGCAAAATAATTTTTATTTCCACCAAATCCCCAACTGAAGTAATCTCCATTATACCATATCGCTTCCGCATCATCAACCCGTAATGCAATATCGATAGATGGATTACTAACATTTATTGTTCCACCGTAAACATCCAATTTATAGTTAGGAGAAATATAGCCAATTCCAACCTTTCCTTCGCCAGTCACTACTAAGCCAGCCTCTGAATTGTTGTTTTCAATGATAAATTTATTGTTTTCTGTATCACCACCAAGGGTGTTGGTAATTCCTTGAGCATTGATAAATACGATAAATCCCATTATGAATATTATTATTGTAAATTTTTTTTTCATTATTTTTTCCTTATTTATTATGATTTACAAGCCATAATTGGTTTCTCCGTCCAGATCTTAAATAACTTTGAGATCTTGTGGATCTTTTTCGCGATATAATAAATATTAATTATCTAACTGTTTCCAGGTAGTTCCATCATATCCTTCAAAATGTCCGTCTAAAAATCTGATGGTTCCTGCAGTTGGCGTTCCATCATCGGTACCTATTTTTATTTTTCCATTAACCTCTAATTTTGCACCCGGATTAAATGTCCCAATGCCAACATCACCATCTTCCTGAATTACCATTCTACCATCTGAGTCACCGGTCCTAAACGATAAATAATCGCTAGTGTGGTTAAAAAGTATCCCTGCTCTGAAACTCTTATCATCATCTGCAAACGTTATACCACTCCAAGCTCCAGTTCCAGCATTAAACTCAAGATATGCATTATGATCATCTTCAATAATTGCATCAATGGAACCCATGTGAGTACCCGTAAAACCACCGGCACCGTTATAAATATGTAGTTTTGATTCAGGCACTGATATTCCAATACCAACATTGCCTTCACCGGTAACTACTAAACCTGCCTCTGAATAGCTGTTTTCAACGATAAACTTGTCTTCAGCTGTATTTCCGCCAAGTGTATTGGTAATTCCTTGAGCATTGAGGAATGAAAACAAACCAACTGATAATAAATATATTAATTTTTTATCCGATAGAAATCGGGATTTAGATTTTTTCAACATTTTATTCTCCTATTGCTAAGTAATTCACATCCACATATAATCCTTCCATTATAGTTCCACCTTCCATGAACCGCACGACCAACTCAAAATAATCCTTTGTTACTGCGGTGATCGTATGATGTGGCACCTCACCCATATTCATCACATCAGGAGATACCGCCCAGTAATCTCTTAATATCACAATAACGAACAATGTCGGCGTAGAGGTGAATGTTTTGGTAAACGTAATTGTTACTTTGCCAGCATTGGCAGAAGGCGGAGATGTACCTGTTGTTTTGCTGACACATTTTGCCTCGATAGTGGTAGGTATTCCTGTTAAACCATTGGAACCTTGTCTTACAAACTTGGTGGCAGTAATAGTACCAGCAACTTCCAATTTGCTCGTTGGAGTAGTCGTCCCAATCCCAACTTTTCCCTCTCCTGTAACTACTAAACCAGCCTCTGAATTGCTATTCTCAACAATAAACTTATCAGTTGAAGTATTACCACCGAGTGTGTTGGAAATTCCTTGGGCATTCAGAAAATCTGTCAAGTTTAGGATTGCAATAAAGGTAATCATTATTATTTTCATGAATTTCTCCTATTAATTTACACTACCCAAACACTCAAGGTCTCCAAGACCTCGAGGATAATAATCAATCAACTGCCACCTTTTGCGGGGTTTCACTTTATTCAACCATATACCCATTTAATTATTACGATTTGTAGGTTACAAATTGGAATGTCCATTGCTCAGGAGAATCACTAGATGCATTAATAATCCAAATAAGTAGTTTATTTTCACCTGGAATACCTGAATTGCTATATGCTATTTTGTAACCACCTATTATGGAAACCAAAGTAGTATAGTCAGCCCAATAATAATCCTCACCATCAATGACAATTTCATAATGATTGCTATTCCAAGTGCAAGTAAAATTACCTGTTCCAGAGTTGATATCTCCATTCAAACTTATTGTACCATAAGCAATGGGTACTAAATTTGCCGTACCGGTAGCTGAGTTTCTATTTACCTCTCCATTTAAATTCATATTTCCATTTAAATCCAATTTTTCAGTTGGTGTTGTCGTCCCAATCCCCACATTGCCCGTTGATTGATGTAGAACCAATTGGTTCGAATGACCATTAGGAAACGTACCCAAAATTAAATCAGTCGGTGTCCCACTGAATGCATCTGTGAATATTCGATTTTCTATAATCATAATTACCTTCGTCGGGTCACTAGATTTTGTTCTAAACGATATACCACCAACAACATCAAATTTGGTACCGTAATGTAAGCCGGGCTCAGTTGTACCGATACCAACATTGCAGTTTCCAGTCACTACTAAACCAGCTTCAGCATCATTGTTTTCAACGATGAATTTGTCTTCCTCTGTATTTCCACCAAGAGTATTTGTAATTCCTTGAGCATTTGTATATGCTATCAATCCTATTGTTAATATTGTAATTTTAAATAATTTCTTTCCCGATAGAAATCGGGATTTCACTTCGTTCAACATTTTATTCTCCTATTTAACTAATGAAATTTTACTTGTTTTTATTTCATTTGCTGCAATGATCTTATATAGATACATACCGGCAGGCGCCAAACTACCATTGTTCAGTAGTCCATTCCATGTGATTTCGTACCATCCGGCTTCCTGTTGATTGTGAAATAATGTTGCTACTTTTCTTCCCATTAAGTCATAGATCATAATTGAAACTTCTCTCGTATCAGGAATGCCATAGTGAATTGTCGTTGTTGGATTAAATGGATTTGGATAAGCCGACTTAAGTGTGAATTCATTAGGCAATGACTCAATATCGGTAAGTTCGACCGGTAAAGTGATTGTACCATCCCCGCTTGGTGTTATTATCGTTGTGCAGTTACCTTCTAAAACATTGCCATAGTATTCTGCAGTAAATGATGAACCGGATTGTACAGTAATTTTGTCAACACAAATGGAGTTACCGTCTAATAATACTATAGATGAAGCTCCTGATACGTCTATGTTAGAACTTTGTGCGAATATTAGCGCAATAGGAAAACAGATAATCAAGATTAGTATTTTATTCATTGATCCTCCTCTACATTAATTAAAATTGAGGGAGAATCTTTAAGACAGAGTAAGCGGTTAGACAGAATTATCGGATTTTCAAACTATTGAGCTTTTAATTGAATCTCCCTAAGCAATGTCTATATTGGAATATTAGATAGAAAAAGGGTAATTATCAATAAGTAAAACAATGATTGCTCAACATTCAATTATAGAAGAAAGATTCCTTAAACCAGAATTTGGCTTAATGCCGGATTACAACAACCTTACCAAATTGATGCGCTCCATCAGCGGCATAAACCGCTAAGAGATATACTCCGCTACCGACCAATTTACCATTTTCATCTTTTCCATCCCATTGGATTTGATAACCGTTAATTCCAAGATCTTTTGAATCCAAATTGCGAAGCACTTCACCGGTAATCGTCATAACTTTTAGTGATGAATTGTCTTTTAAGTTATCAATAATTAGCGGTTTATCGGAGGGTATATGAAATGGACTTGGAAATATCTTTAATTCGGAATAATTCTTCTTAGGTATAGCAAATGGAATTCTAAAAGAATTAATTCCACGATTTGTCGATATGTATGCCATGCCACTAATATCATCAAAAACTATGTCAGTCACATTATTGGAAAGTAATGGATAATTATCTGTATTAATACTCTCTACTATTATATTTTCATTATTGTCCGGCCAAAAAGTTGAATTGCTCAAGAGAACATGAATGCCGTCGGAACCCGATACGGTCCAAGCGTTTCCATCGGAATCTAACCGAACTTCCGATTCCTGACCAAATGAAATATTCGGAAAATAATAACGCGGACTCTCATATTTGATAGGATCATCATTAGAAAATTGCAAATCAAAATAGGTCAATCCGATAGGAGTTAGCATATATAATCGATTTTCGAGCGTAATGCCTAATGACCAAATCGTTTTATTTGAATTAGTTGAATTAATATTGATCTTATGCCATTGAAATTCATCAGGTTGTGCCGGATTACCGGAATAGTGTAACATTGCTAATCCACCATCGGGAAAACCGATATTTCTTTCGCCATCTTGAAACGACCCAACCCACACCCGCTTCCATGCATCAATCGCAACTGCACTCGGAGTTAACCCGATTGCACCTGAGGCATCTTCGGCATTAAATGAATTCCAATTTCCATCAATTGTTTTAACATGCAATGGTTCATGCTTGGTAGTAGCAAAAGCGTCAGCTACCCAAAGGTTGCCATCGCGATCAAATTCAATATCTTTTATAATCAAATATTCATCTGCAAAATAATCTAAATAGGTTGTGTCAATTAATGTGAAATTAGTGGGATTATCAACATCAATAATTATAATTCCTCCACCATTGCGGCGAGGATACGGATAAGTACCTTCAATCGCGCAATACAAAAGACCATCCGGTCCTTGCACTAATTTTGAAATGGAAGCTCCGAAGTCAACCGGAATTGAATCAGCAATAAAATAATTAAAATCCTTATCCGGCTGAATTATTATATTTTCCTTAGCTTCAACAATATTTCGCCACCCTTCCGTTTCTTTAATTGCAATACCTACATTTGACCCACTTACAATTCTACCATCCTCAAGTATTGTAATTGCTTGAAAATTATTTGTTAGCGGTGCATTTGGAATTAAATATTCTAAGGTCAGATTACTATTCAATAAAGCTAATCCGGTATTTGTGGCAAATATTACACTATCATCATTCGACAAATAAATCGAATTAACAGAATTCTTTGGAACTGCAATTTGTTCAATATTATTTTCGTTAAAATAATAGATGTTCCGATCATCAATTCCGGCAATAGTACCATCTGATAACACTACGAAGTCTTTTATTTGATAACCGGCAAGCAAAATAACAGTAGAAAGTTCTTGGGTCATCAAATCAATTAAATATAATGTATTATCCGTATAGCAATATAATTGATCGTGTATAAGAAAGAGACTGCTGACAGAATTTTCCAATTCAGTAAAAGGGCTTTCCCAATTATTTGGATCATCACCTAAATTACCTTTGTATAAACCTATTTCAGTTGCAACATAGACATAATTATTAAATATCTCAATATTATATATTTTTTCTCCACGAGGCCAATTAGGGTAGAGATCCTTATGAATAAATTCACCGTTCAAAAAACTAAATTCGATTAGTCCAAAATCATTATTATCCCGATATGCTGCATAAACAATTGAATCGCTTACGGCAAAATCAATTATTTCTGTCATATCATAATCAAATTCCTTAATAGACTTATGTGAATCAACATCATAAATTTGGACAAATCCATTTGGCTCTCCCCCACCCAACCATAATTCATCATATTTACCAATTGCTAAACATTTAAGTTTGGAACCGGATAATCCATTAATATTATTCAGATTTTCAAAGGATTGGCTGGTGGTATCAAAAATCAATAGCCCACCATCCGTGGCACAAACGAGATTATCTTCATATTCAACTATCTCATGGATATTCAATGGTGAAGTGAAAGAATTCCAATCGCCAATCCGAGCTTGACCAAAAAGCACAATAAACGATAATATTGAAATTAAAATAAGTCGCATTTTAACTAAAAGGAATCGGAATAAAACATAATACAAAAATGGCTAGACAAACGTACCCAATTCTTTTATTTTTTTCAGATAATGGAACATCTACATCATTAACCGGTGGATGTTTAGTCGTTCGCATAAGCAATAATATCAATGCTGCCCAAACTAGCCAATTTAATGAAAGCAGTCCCATTGGAATCAGCGCCAAAAGTGCAAATTTCGCTACTTTAGCATGTTTTCTGCCTAACATCGCATAGGCGATATGCCCGCCGTCTAATTGCCCGATTGGTAATAAATTTAACATTGTTACAAGCAATCCAATCCATCCCGCAAAAGCGATGGGATGCAGCAGAACATCCTGAGTACTTTGAAGGTTTGGAAAAATAATTGCTAATAGGAATTTCATTAATATTGAATCACCTAATGTGATCCCCATTTCAGCCGACGAAATAGCGACAACTTGTGAAAGTGATAATCCAATTATCAAAGCGGGAACTGCCACTATGAAACCGGCAATCGGACCGGCTGCACCGATTTGTAACAATGCATCTTTCCGATATATTGGTGACTTAATTTTGATGAATGCTCCAAAAGTCCCGATGAAAGTTGGAGCCGGAATAAAATATGGCAAAGTTGCAATTACATGATGCTTTCGTGCAAAATAATAATGCCCGAATTCATGAAATCCTAGTATGAGCATCAATGTAACAGAAAATGGCCACCCAGTAATAATTCCCATTGGATTTTTGAGAGGATTGATCCCTTCCATTATAGCCCCGGCCAGCAATGTTGTAAAAATCGTTAATATGAATAATATTAGGTTTACACGAGGAATTTTGGGGAATTTGATAACGATTGGTTTTAAGTATTTGACCTTTAATTGCAGATCATCCCCAATGGATTGGAATTCGATTGAATATGGTTCTTTTTTGACTATCTTTTTGATATCAGCAATAGAACTTCCTGCAAGAAGAGTTCCTTGCGTAATAAACTCATCTCCTTGAGATCCAACTTTCTTAACTAAAAAATGTTGGTCAATTTTAGCGAGAAGTATTTTAAAATCTGATTCAGTCATATGAATTAATTTAATACTGAATTAACAAATAAAGGTTTCAGTATTAAAAAATATAAATGGTAACAA
This sequence comes from bacterium, assembly GCA_018812885.1. Taxonomy (GTDB): domain Bacteria; phylum Fidelibacterota; class Marinisomatia; order Marinisomatales; family JAHJCW01; genus JAHJCW01. Next base: position 16,499 of record JAHJCW010000030.1, read on the forward strand.
ATTAAATTTTTGATTCAATTTGATCTAACAACTCAGGTTTTTGCACGCGGTTAACTACACCACGGACAAATTGTCCGATTTGGGCACCATCAACTATACGATGATCAAATACAGCTCCTCCGCTTAGAAAAGTGCGTATTACGATTTCTCCTTTAACAACTGCAGGTCTTTGTTCGTATTTACCCATACTAATTACACCGGGCAATTTTGCGACAGGCATTAGAGCCGGCAATGCGGTAGTTAATCCAAGTGTACCAACATTTGTAACCATAATAGAACCAAAAGAATGTTCAGACAAACCAAGTGCTTTCCATTTGATTCCTAAGCCGTACACTAATAGTCTGATTAACAGATAAGTCCACTTACGAAAAGGCCAAGGAATCTTACTTAATATGTATTTGTTTTTCATGGATGCTTCTTCGGTACCTTTGCGTGCGTCAGCTGCTTTTTCTTTTAACTCTTTAGCAATTTCCAATACTGTTTTTGTATGCGCTGATTCAATTTTCACTGCGCTCATTTCCTGACCACCTTGGATTAATACTGATACCATCACATCAATATAATCTCTTGGGACTACCCTGCCCCTGCGCACAAAACAATTCATTTCCGGAGCATCAAATGCCAAAGATCTAGCAACTGCCGAAGTAATAATACTTGTCATTGTAATTTTGTTACCGGATTTACGCTGCATAGAAACGTATTCATCAGCCTTGGTTACATCAACATCTAATGTACCAAAAACTTTAGCATCTTTAGCGGGAGAATATATCGCGTTTGCGATTAAGCGCCATGGTGTATTAAACTTATCTTTATTCATATTATATCCCATTTAATTTTTAATTCTTTGTATCAAAGAGCGTAAAGCAAAAGGCGAATACCAAATGTAAAAGGTTATTATTGCCACTATACCAAGCGGCAAAATATACCATGGCCATGGTCCCATAACATCCATTATTGACCCATTTTTAGGTTTCCAGCAAATAAACAAATAGTTACCATTAAAAATCAAATTAAAAATTGCTATGAAACCGGTATATATTAATGTTATTCCGAACACTTTCCATACAGATTTGTGTTTTGGTGCATATTGATGCACAAATACCATATATAAAACAGCAACGAGTATTAAACCATGTGAGGTAAAGAATTGGAAAAACCGATAATGAGGAAATCCATACATTCCAATGTCGGGAGTTAGTAGAGCTTGGATGGCTCCACCGAGGCCCCAAAAATAGTTAATTTCAAATAGAGTATAATTTTTGTTAATTAACATTATTGCTGACAGCACAATTGAAGCTCCACACAAATGTAACGGTAAGGATGTTCCCGGATGCCATACTCCATTTGAGGCTCGCCATGCACTTAATGAAATTTCTTGTAAAATCAAAGCTGTGGCTATGATATAGCGCATTTTTATATCAATTTTGGGATTTCTTAATTTTTTCCTAAACAAGAATATTAGGATATATATTCCTAATAGCACTAATAAAGCATTAATATGATGATTTGAAAAGCAAGTAAAAGGATTTTGCGGATAATCGTATGAAAAATATGTATTCATTATTCTCCCTAATGTCAATTTCAAATTGGAATAACGAATCTACAAATATTCGATTAATAATTCCTATAATTTGAATTATTTTCAATTCTTTAATGAATTAAGTAAAATATGATTAGTGTAAAAATATCTAAAAAAATGCCCCGCTGATTTACCCTCGAGAAAATTTTTTTCCCTGAAGAGCACGCCGTACCAACGGGGCTACTTAAATTTTATTTCAAATAATATTATTTTATCTTCAGAAAATATACAAACCGAAAAATTTAATAAACAAACCAAAAATTATTTTTCTTAAAGTAATGCTTAATG
>JAHJCW010000317.1 GCA_018812885.1 bacterium
CGCATTAATGATATACTGTTACGCCACGAGTTTCTAATTGAGGGATATAAGTATTGATCGAGGTTGTACTTAACGGATTATTTGTCAAATCAACTATATCTCCATTATCAATGCCACTATTTTGGGTTAAAGGATATATATCAATGATTTGATTACCACCTAAACCGAGTTCTTTTAAATTTATAAGAGAACTTAAGAAATTTATGTTAATAATCTGATTATCATCTAAATAAAGAAGAATTAAATTAATTAAACCCGACAATGAACTTATATCAACAATCTGATTGCCGCCTAAACTAAGAACTTGTAGGTACCTAAAACCGCTTAATGAACTTATATCAATAATCGAATTATCCCGTAAATCAAGATTTAATAAATTTATACAATATTCAATTCCGGATATATTCGAAACATTCCAACCGTTTCCATTAAGCGCAGTAATGGTCTCTAGATTTATATCAGTAATATCGCCGGTAGGTTTATTGAGAGTTACTCTTATTAATGCTTCAAAACTAGCATCAGAAAATGTGACAACAGTACTTGGTCGTTGGACAGTCACTATCGTAGTAGTATTATGAACCCAACCTTCACTATCTTTTACTTCGAGTTTAACTGTATATGATCCTTCTATTGTGTATTGATGCGTTGTTGTCTTTGTTGTACTATAATTTGTGTCATATGTGCCATCATTATTCCAATCCCATCTTACTTGCAATACATCCGTTGCATCCTCGTTATCACTGCTGCCACTTGCATCAAAATTAAATATAGTGTTTACAGTCCCAATAGCCGGATTGACTGTAAATGATGCTGTTGGTCCTGTATTAGCTATAGAAACAGTAACTGTCTTAGTTATTGTGTTGGTCAGCCCTTCACTATCCATTACCTCAAGTACGATTGTATAGGTCCCTGCTATATCATATTGGTGAGTTGCTGTTTTAGCTGTACTATAATCTGTATCCCATACACCATCATTGTTCCAATCCCATCTTACTTGTAAAACATCCGTTGCATCCTCATTATCGCTACTACCACTCGCATCAAATGTAAATGTAGTTATAGTCGTTCCTGATGTTGGATTAATTATGAATAAAGCAGTTGGTGCTGTATTCTCAGAAGTTGTTGGATTGCTTTTACAAGATATAGTAATAATTAAAGTCGTTAGAGCTAATGTTAAAAATAATTTGTTAAACATAAGTCTTTCCTTTCTCACAATAATGTTGATATAAATTAATAGTTTATTTCTCCCACAATGTTTAAAATATTACCATTACAATTTATTATTAACAATGATAATCGGATTTTAATATTCGGTTAGAGCATATTTTAATCTTATTGTGTGCGAGAGTGCTTTATAGACTACAAAAACACTCCGCTCTCCAAAGGGATGGTGGGTACGCTAATAAATCGGTATCCCGCAGGCATCCACATTTCGGCGATGCTAAACGATGCCAAATGAACGATTGGATTACAAATACAATCCACTGTAATCCACAGAAAGTGTATCCACAATGTGCATATATTTTACTGTTTTTGTTTTTATTGACAATTAATTGCTGAATAATTAGACTCTTGTCACTAATCAATGTCTTTTATAACTGTCAGGGAGAATAATTATGATTAAAAATATCAAATTAAAAGATGGCACAGAAATCTTATTTCGTCCTCTTAAAAAGAAAGACAAGAATCAATTAACTGTATTTTTCAAATCTCTTCCAAAAGAAGATAGACTTTATTTGCGAAGGGACATAACTGATAAAGAGACTATTAAACAAGTAATTATATCATCAAAGTCAGGAGAGAGTCCACGAATAATTGCTCTGGACAAAGACAATATTGTAGCATACGGACTTTTAGAATTGGAAAAAAGGCAATGGAATAAACATTCTTGTGAAATCAGGCTACTTATATCAAAAGCTTATCGAAGAAAAGGGTTGGGAATGCTATTAGCACGTGAATTGTATTCATTAGCAATTAGTGAAAAAGTCGAAGAAATAATTGTAAAAATGATGAAGCCACAAAAGGCAGCTATAAGCATCTTCAAACGGATGGGCTTCAAAGAGGAAGCGGTGCTATATGATTATGCAATAGATTTAGAAGGAAGGAAACAAAACCTTATAATTATGCGTTGCAATGTAAATGAAATGTGGAAAGAGCTTGAAGAGTATTTAGAAGATTCTGATTGGCAAAGGACACGTTAGTCTAAAATATCTATTCTCTGCCTTCATTAGTAAGCTCTAAACAGTATAAACTTCGTCGTAATGGACTTAATAAAGTAGTTTTGTATCAACAGAAAGTGTATCCACAATATAGTTTAATTTTAATTATATTAAATAAAATGTGATTAGTCGAAATATATTGTAATAATAATATGTTTAGAATTAATTTTTATCAATCACATACTAATAGGAGGTGATTATGAAGTTTAAAACTTTAATGATAATTAAGGCTATTGTATGTCTTGGATTTGGTCCTCTATTATTATTCTTGCCCGCCCAACTCTTAAACCTATTAGGCACTACTTATGGTCCAGGTGCTGCATTAACTGCTCGTGAATACGGTGCTGCTTTAATGGGAAATATGATGCTTACTTGGTTTGCAAGAAATGTTGGTAAATCCATTGCACGAAAAGCAATTATATTGCATTTGTTCGTTTATGATGCTATTGCTTTGATAGCCACTTTAATAATTCAACTGTCAGGTGGATTAAATGCATTGGGTTGGAGCATTGTGTTTGTTTACTTCTTCTTTACAATAGGATTTGGATATTTCCTAATTCAAGAAAACAAAACAAAATAAATTGTAATATATTAATATAATAACGGGGTGGGTTCTCCTGATTGTATTTATATCATTCCTGAAAACCTGCCTCGTCTTTGGTTACTTTTCTTGTCCATTTCGATTAGCTTTGTCTTAATATGACAGCACTCTGTTTAATATACTGTCAAAGAAAATTTAATTAAATCGGTATCTCGCAGGTATCCACATTTATGCGATGCTAAACGGTGCGAAATGAACGATTGGAGGATTACTCTATATTATATCCTATCAATTGTATCCACAGAAAGTGTATCCACAATGTGGTTATATTTGACTCTGTTAAAATAAGTTAACTAACTTTTAAAGACCACATAAATAGAATTAAATATGAAAACCGAATTTGATTTAATAGGATTTGATGCAGATGATACCCTTTGGATAAACCAACCAAACTATGATGACGCTGAAAATGAGTATTGTGAATTGCTTTCCAATTATATTCCCACCGAAGATGTTTCTAAAGAACTATACAACACTGAGATGCAAAACCTTTCCTTATATGGATATGGTGCGAAAAGTTTTATGTTATCAATGATTGAAACAGCAATTAGAATTACTAATAACGAAGTAACACAAACTATAATAAATGAAATCATAATTCTTGGGAAGAAACTTATTAATAGACCTGTATCATTGTTAAATGGGGTACAGGAAGTGCTGGAGTTTTTTAATGAAACAGGCATTATAATTATATTAGTGACAAAGGGTGATTTGATTGACCAAGAAAGAAAACTACATAATTCCAGTCTTGAGAAATACTTTCACCATATAGAAATTATGAGTGATAAAAAAGAATTAGATTATTTGAAACTACTATCTCATTTAGATATTTCACCAGAGCGTTTCTTAATGATAGGCAATTCTATGAAGTCTGATATAATACCTGTTTTAAATATTGGTGGATTTGGAATACACGTCCCCTATCATACAACCTGGCAACACGAAGATGTTAAAAAAATTGATAACCATCCTAATCTGACCGAAATAGATAATATTAGTGAAATTATTAAACTTTTTAGTAATCAAAATAGTTAGTTCTTTTCTATATAGGCAGTGCTCTGTTAAAAATATTGTCAAAGAAGATATCAGTTTAAATCGGTATCCCGCAGGTATCCACATTTCAGCGATGCATAGTGGTGCGAAACGGTGCGAAATGAACTATTGAAGGAAAAAACAAAGAGAGTTAGAAGACTCTACTACGTTCTCCTAACTCTTTGTGTATACTACCTTTATCTATCGTCGGGGCGAAAAGATTTGAACTTTCGACCTCTTAATCTCGAGTATATCTTCTTATTTAATTAATAAGCGCTCTATTGCTTTTAGTCTTCATTTATATTTACTTTTAGATAATATGCAGGTACTAATAAGTACGCAGTTATTATGAGTTATGTTTTAATTCCGTATTTGATTCGTCTGAATATTGATGACTTTAGTAAATAATATTTATCATACATATAAGGACTAAGAAAATGGATATTTGGTCATGGATAATTGTTTCTCTCATTATCCTCATAGCGATTTTACTTGTGTTTGAAACTCTATCACTACAAAAAAAAGAGAAAGATAATATCATTCCTCTATTTGCAGCAATATATCAAACTAAAGAGTATATAAATTTTGCATCAACTTTTCATAATCATTTTTCAAAAATAAAAACACAATTACCACAAATAAGCGAGAGGGAATTTGCAAAATATTTTATATCCTTATTAAATAAATCATCTGTATTAGCTAATGTAACATTTTGGCGTGCCGAAAAGGTTTTCGATTCTATAAAAAATCAATCAATCAATAATGCCACTATGTTAAGTGAAGATAAAGAATTGACAGAAGATTTATTAAAGTCCAAATTTGGAAGTGATTATGATAACTATGATTTTAATTTACACAGTGATAACCTTGCTTCCATTCATAAAATATTGAAAGAAGAGATTGATATAATAGTACTCGAGAACACAAAAAAGTAAAAAAAATACAGTCAACACAATCAACACTTATAGTATAATTTAGTAGCGTGTACAACGAGCCCAAAGTAAGTTTAAATTAGAAAAGGGTTAAAAAACGATAATAAGTTATTTATATTTAAAAGAATAAATTGCACAACATTTCAATCTTCAAAAATATCAGATATAACCTATACTAATTCTATCCTTTGCGGCATCAATCAATATAAAACGCTTAGCGTTTTTAAAACTTGTGTGTGCAAAAGTGTTTTATAAACAATAAACAACCCCGCCATCCATTAGCGTGGGTGGGTATCGTTCAAAATCGGTATCCCGCGGTATCCACATTTCTCCGATGCATAGTGGTGCGAAACGGTGCCAAATGATGGAGAGGTGCTTATATAACAAGAGTTAGAAGATTCTACACTATTCTTCTAACTCTTTGTAATTAATATCTTTAGCTAGCGTCGGGGCAGGGAGATTTGAACTCCCGACCTCTTGAC
>JAHJCW010000318.1 GCA_018812885.1 bacterium
CCGATAACTTTAGATTTATCTCGATCTATTGGTGACGCAAAAATATTAATGGCAAAATTTAAAATTAGCGGACTCCCTGTTGTACAAGGAAAAAAGTTAAAAGGTATTCTCACCAATAGAGATATAAGATTCGAAAATAATCTTTCTTTATCCGTTACAAAAAGGATGACATCTACAAATTTAATTACGGTTCCGATTGGTACAACTTTAGAAACTGCAAAAGAAATTCTTCAGAAACATCGAATAGAAAAATTACTTGTTGTTGATAAAAATGGTGAATTAGTTGGGTTGATTACTGTAAAAGATATTCAAAAAAATGAAGAATTCCCCAATTCATGTAAAGATGATAGAGGAAGATTACGGACCGCTGCTGCTGTTGGTGTTGGCAAAGATGCTATTGATAGAGCAATAGCATTGAACGAAGTTGGTGTAGATGCAGTTGTAATTGATACAGCTCATGGCCACTCCGTGGGAGTTTTAAAAACTATTGAAAAAATCAAATCTAAAATTGGTAGTACTGCTCTAATTGCAGGCAATGTTGCGACGAGAGATGGAACTAAAGCATTAATCGAAAGTGGTGTAGATTCTGTGAAAATTGGAATCGGTGCTGGTGCAAGTTGTACTACGAGGATTATTGCAGGAGTGGGGGTTCCGCAACTTTCAGCTATAATGGATGGAGTTGATGAAGCAAGAAAATTTGGTATTCCTGTTATCGCAGATGGAGGTATTCGATATAGCGGAGATATCGCTAAAGCACTTGCCGTAGGTGCCGATGCTGTAATGTTAGGCAGTCTATTGGCCGGAATGGAAGAAAGTCCCGGGGAAACAATTCTGTACGAAGGTAGACAATACAAAGCATACCGAGGAATGGGATCTTTAGGTGCAATGAGTCATGGTAGTGGTGACAGGTATTTTCAAGAAGGGACAGAAGCAGCCAAATTAGTTCCCGAAGGGATTGAAGGAATGGTTCCATTTAGAGGTGCCGCAAGTAATGCAATTCATCAATTATTAGGTGGTGTTAGATCTTCTATGGGATATTGTGGAGTAAAAACTATTAAGGAATTTGGTAAAAATTCAAAATTTATACAAATATCAGCAGCAGGAATTAAAGAAAGCCATCCTCACGAAGTACGTATAGTAAAAGAATCGCCTAATTATCAAGTGTCAGATAATTAGTATATTCAAAATCCTTTTCAATTTCTATGGATATCACAGATTACTTAGATAAGCATCTTATATTAAACCGTGAAATTGACAGATTAGCATATTCTCGAGATGCAAGTATATACCGCATCTTACCTGAGATTGTGGTTCGTCCTAAGAATGAACAAGATATTCAAAAATTATTTGAATATGTACATAGTACTAATAAATCAATTACCTTCCGTGCTAGTGGAACGTCGCTTTCCGGACAAACAGTTACTAATGGAATTGTTGCAGAGATAGCATATGATTGGCAAAAAATTGAAGTAAAGAACGACGGTAAATCTATTTTATTAGAACCGGGTGTTATTGGAGAACATGCTAATCAGAAATTAAGGAAATTTCAACGAAGAATTGGTCCTGACCCGGCTTCAATGAAAGCTGCTAGGATAGGCGGCATTGTTGCCAATAATGCTTCCGGTATGACTACAGGAAAACCCTATAATTCATACAATACTTTAAAAAATATTAGGTTTATTCTGTCGAATGGAAATGTTTATGATACATCGAATAAACAAGATTATGATCAGTTTATAATAGAAGAGAAAGAGCTTTCAAATGGACTGATTGCAATCAAAAAAAGTATTTCTGATAAAGGAGTATTAAGAAATAAAATATTAGACAAATATCGAATAAAAAATACGATTGGCTATTCGCTAAACTCATTTTTAGACTTTGAACATCCTTTGGATGTTTTTTCACATTTGCTTGTCGGTTCTGAAGGTACTTTGGCATTTATCTCAAATATTGAACTTGAAACCGTACCTGATCCTCTTTATAAATCGACCGGATTGATTTTATTTCCATCAATAAAAATTGCTTGTAACGCCATAAATGCGATTAAAAATATCGGTGTTAAAGCTCTCGAATTGATGGATTATGCTTGTTTAAAAACAGCAAAATATTTAGATGATGTACCTTATGATATAGATGCTTTTCCCAATGGTTCCTCTGCATTGCTTTGTGAATTTCAAGAAGATGATGAAAATTTGTTAGATGATTTAGAGAAGAACCTAATTTCAGTTTTTCAAAAATATGACGGGAAATTAATAGGTAATTTCGAAAAAGAAGAATGTAATAGACTAAAACTTTGGAAAATACGTAAAAATTTATTCACAACAGTTGGTTCATTAAGAAAACCGGGGACAAGTGTCATAACAGAAGATATTTGTTTTGATATTGAGGATTTAGGAGGTGTTATTGCTGAGTTACATTGCATATTTGCAAAATGGAAATTTGACGATGCTGTAATATTTGGACATGCTATAGATGGTAATTTGCACTTTAATCTATCAATTGACCTTGAGTCCAAGAAAGGTGTTAGTGATTATCATAATATGATAGAAGAAGTTGTTAAAATGACTGTGAACAAGTTCAATGGCTCGCTCAAAGCCGAGCACGGCACGGGACGAAATATGGCTCCTTTTGTGGAGAGCGAATGGGGAAGCGATCTATATAAAATTATGTGGAAAATTAAAAATTTAGTCGATCCCAAAAATATTTTAAATCCCGGAGTTATATTAAATAATAACAGCAATATCCACATTGAGAATCTAAAGTCAATGCCGACTATTAATGATAAAATCGATTTGTGCGTAGAGTGTGGATTTTGCGAGCCGGTTTGTCCATCAAGGGGATTTACACTAACTCCGCGTCAGAGAATTGGCGTAAGTAGAGAAATAGAAATGATGAGTTCACAGGATTTTTCAATATCTAAAAATCTTAAAAATGATTATATCTTTTTTACTGAGATGACATGTGCTGTTGATGAAATGTGTGAAACAGTTTGTCCGATTAATATTAATACTGGCGAGTTTGTCAAGGATTTGCGCAGTCAAAACAATAGCAACTTTGGAATATTGCTTGCGGCTTGGATATCACATCATTTCAGTTTTTCTACCAAATTGATCAAATATGTAATAAAAATATTAAGTCTTAAAACAGTTTTATTTGGTTCAAAATTGATGAATAGCGTTTTTAATTGGATCAATCAAATTTCAAAGTATCGAATACCTGCGTGGAATTCTATGATTACCACTATTGTTGGGAAATTTGCCGGAAAAATGGAATATGGTACCGGAAAATCATTTATTTATTATCCGTCATGTATTAGTCGCGCTATTGGTGCAGACTCGAAAAATCAATCTATAATTGAAGTTATGGGACAAATTGCTGAATTGGCAAAAGTAAAATTAATTATTCCCGATAAAATCTCTAATACTTGTTGCAGCACTCCTTTTAGTTCAAAGGGATATCATGAGACAGGAATTGATATGTTCACAAGAACAATTAATTTGCTATATGAAGCATCTAACGAAGGAAAGATACCAATTGTTGTTGATACATCTCCTTGTACGTATAAATTTTTAAATCCGAATAATGATATTTCAAATAAAATTAATAAAAAATGGAAAAGGCTGAAGTTTGTTGACATAATTCCTTTCTTAGATTCTATTACTCAAGAGATTAATCATAAACCGCTTGACAGAGAATTAGTATTACATCTCACTTGTTCTACGCAAAAAATGGAGCATACTC
>JAHJCW010000319.1 GCA_018812885.1 bacterium
ATTATTATTATAATTATTTCTTTTTTATTTGGGCAGGAAATAGATTCAGTTAAGATCAAAACTCCAAAAAAAGCTGCATTATGGAGTATATTGCCCGGCGGTGGACAAATTTACAATGGTAAGTATCTGAAAGCGGGTATAATAATTACCTTAGAATCATTTGCGATTTGGCAATCAATCGAAAATGGTAAAAATTATGAGATTAATAATTCAAATGATATATATCTAAAAGATAGAAATAAGTTTGCCTGGTGGGCATTTTTTGTACATATTTATGGAATGTTAGATGCGGTTGTTGATCGCCATCTGGAGCCATTTGACCCGATAATGGAAAGTGATTCATCAGAAGAAAAAATCATTGAGACGGAGTTATCACCTGATGGCGAATAGAGAACATTGGGGATCAAAATTCGGGTTTGTTTTAGCAGCTTCCGGTTCAGCTATTGGGCTCGGTAATATTTGGAAATTCCCTTATATAGCGGGTCAAAACGGTGGTGCTGCTTTCATATTTGTATATTTAATTTGTATTGCAATAGTTGGATTACCTGTCGTGATAGCGGAAATATTAATGGGTAGAACAACGCAGCGGAATCCGGTTGGTGCATTCAGAAAATTAAGTGGTAGTAAATTTTGGACTGCGATCGGAGGATTGGGCGTTGTGGCTGGTTTCATAATTCTTTCGTTTTATGCTGTTATTGCAGGATGGTCAACCGGATATATGGTAGAAGCATTGCTAGGAAATTTTGGTCAGTTAGCAACTGCAGCACAGGCAAATACACATTTTAATTCTCTCGTCGGTGATCCGACTTGGATGATTGGATTTTATACTATATTTTTTGTATTTACAATGGCGGTTGTCTTTTTAGGTGTTAAAGATGGTATCGAAAAGGGCAGCAAAATTATGATGCCTATTTTATTTATCATTTTAATTATATTAATGATTAAAGGCATTTCTTTGAAAGGTTCTGGGGAAGGTTTGGCATTTTTATTGAAACCGGATTGGAGTAAAATTAGCGGTCAATCTGTATTAATAGCGCTTGGGCATGCCTTCTTTACGTTAAGTCTTGGAATGGGTGCTTTAATGACTTATGGCAGTTATCTTAATAAAAAAACTAATATTCCCAATGCTGCTGTGCAAATTGTATTTTTAGACACGCTAGTTGCCTTAATGGCGGGAGTGGCAATATTTACGGCAGTATTCGCAACCGGACAGAATCCGGCAATGGGACCGGGTTTAATTTTTAATACGTTAACTGTCGTTTTTGGAAGTATGACTGGTGGATATTTTTTTGGTTTATTATTCTTTGTACTTTTAACTGTGGCAGCTTTGACATCTTCAATTTCGTTATTAGAAGTAGCCGTTGCCTATTTCGTAGATGAAAGAGGATGGAGCCGACAAAAATCTGTTTTGTTAATTGGTTCAGCCATATTTCTATTTGGTATCCCAAGCGCTCTGTCTTTTAATTTATTAGCTGATTTTACCTACAACGGTAAAACATTTTTTGATTTAGCTGATTTTGTTGCATCGAATGTTTTACTCCCTGTTGGTGGATTTTTCATCGCAATATTTGTAGCTTGGATTTGGGGATTCGATAAAGCATTGATCGAATTAAAACATGGTGCGGAAAATATTTTTAAGGATCGTACGTGGTTAGTTACAATCTTCAAAGTATTTTTAAAATTTATTGCACCGGTTATGATTTTTATCGTCTTTTTACATTCAGTTGGTTTATTAGAAAGTACCATTGAACAATTAAAAAATTATTGGATCATTATTGTGCTATGTATCGTAATGCTTGCAATAATGATTTCAAGAAAAAGGATAAAAAAATAATGTTATTAGCAAGATATGCTCCCGTTGGTTCCCAACGATATGAAAAGTTAGCGCAATCAGTAAAATCGATTGATAAAATTATGGAATGGATTCCTGCTCAATTATTTGGAATTTGGACGATGTTTGTGGCAGGAATAGCATCAGGGAAAGCACAAACTGATAGATTCTATTTTTGGGATTGGAGTGATTGGTTAGTTGGAATGGTTGGGATATTAGTGATTACTTTAATATTTTATCCATTGAAGAAGAAATTAAAAATAAAAGAATTGAACCAAATAAATTGGATGAAAAATTCCAAATCATATCTATATTACTTAATTGTTGGTATTATTCTATTTAGTGTTGGATGGTATATTGCTAACAATACAAATTTTAATAATATGTACAATGCATTTTTATCCTATATGGTTTTCTTCGGTAGTATAATGTTTGTATATCCAACTAAAATTGAAGGAAATTATATTTATGACATTAAACATAAAAATATAAATACCATTTTTGGAATACTATTTCTTATTTGTGCCATTTTTATGGGATTTGTGGAAGATGATCCTGTTATTGCTACGGCTTCAATCGTTTCATTGCCATTTCTTTTAGTATTACTATTTGGTAAACATATTCGTCATTTGGAACGGGCAAAATTCTACCCGATATTTATATTTGCGATGTTCGTAGTTTCACGAGAAGGATGGTTTTTAATTCCATTATTATTACTTTTCTTTATCTTACGGAGTTATAACTATTTACGTTATCAAAAAGTGTATCCTACATTTGGTGTTACAGATGATCGAAGTTGATAAAGGTGACTGCGATTTTTGTGGAGCTTGTGCAGCTGTCTGCCCTGTTGATTGCATCGAATTATACGAAAAAGATATCAAAATCGATTCTAAAAAATGTACTGAATGCAAATTATGTATTTATATTTGCCCTATCGAAGCTATGAGTTATGTGGAACACGAAACGGTATGATATAATAGTGGTCGGAGCGGGACCGGCGGGCTCAACATTTGCTCGAATTGCAGCGAGTAAAGGGCTTTCAGTTTTACTTTTAGAAAGAAAAACCCGAATTGGTGTACCGGTAAGATGTGGTGAGGGCGTAATTGATTCCGGATTGCGTTTATTCTATGAACCATGTCCTGAGTGGATAGCAACAACAATAGACAAATTTTGTTTTATTGCACCAAATGGGAGTAGCATTGCAGTCAAATTGCAAGAGAAAGGTTATATCTTAAACCGTAACGTCTTTGATAGTGATTTGGCAAAATTTGCTGAGAAGGAAGGAGCAACAGTTGTTACAAATGCTAACGTAAATAGCTTATTATTTGAAAATGATAAAGTTGCCGGTGTTAAAGGGATATGTAATAATGAACCATTTGAAATAACATCCAAATTAGTGATTGGTGCTGATGGTGTGGAAAGCCGTATAGGTAGATTTGCAGGGATAAATACTAAAATAAATTTAAATAATATAGATTCCGGATACCAAAAAACAATATCCGGTATTGATGTAGATAGGAATGTTTGTTCGTTTTATATTTCAAATGAATTAGCTCCGGGTGGTTATATATGGATATTCCCCAAGGGGAATGATTCAGCCAATATTGGCATAGGGATATCGGGGAAAGCGCATATTAATGGAAAATCAGCAAAAACACGATTAGATGAATTTCTAGATTTAAAATATCCAAAGCATAAAGTAGAATCGATTTCTGTTGGAGGAATTCCACTTTCTAAGCCAATTAAACAAATGGTAACGGATAGTGTAATGTTAATTGGCGATGCAGCTAGAACAGTTAATCCATTATCGGGTGGCGGAATAATATTAGGAATGAAAAGTGCAGTTAAGGCGGCAGATGTAGCTGTTAAAATATTAATAAGTGATAAAGAACCTACTAAAATAAATTTGATAGATTATCAAAAACAATGGATGAATAGTGAGGGTAAACAAATAAATAGAATTTATAGGATAAAAACAGCAGTAGATAAGTTGACAGATAAGGATTTGAATAATATTATTGAAAGGGTGAATAAGTTACCAGTAGAGAAACGCAGTCTTGCAAGAATATTTAGAGCCTGTATTCCACAAAAACCATCTTTATTATTTGATGTAGCAAAAGTTTTTGTTGGTTATTAATGGTATTAAAAACTTTACTTAAAAAACTTAAGTTATCTGATTTCATTGCATTAGATTTTGAAACTACCGGAGTTGATTCGATTAATGATAGAATAATCGAAGTCGCCGCAATTCGATTTACCGATGGTAAAGCGTCCGATAAATATGTAAAATTAGTAAATCCCGGTTTTCCGATCCCTGATTTCATCACAAATATCACGAATATTTCCGATGAAATGGTAAAATCTGCACCCTTGGAAGAAGATATAGTTAATACATTGCTCAAATTTATTGATGATTCACCAATCGTCGCACATAACACACCATTTGACATTGCCTTCTTACAAGAATTGGCAAAGCGACACAATATTAAATTCATTGAACCTGACTTATATGATTCACTACCGTTAGCTCGTACATTTTTATATCATCTGCCGGCTTTTAATTTGGGTGTGGTTTCTGAATATTATGGATTATCAGCGGAAGGATCGCACCGCGCGGAAAAAGATACTGAGAACTGCGGGATAGTATTTTTAAATCTTATCGAAGAAGCTGCTAGTTATCCATTGCATGTTATATCGAAGATTTTAGCACTATTGAAAAGTACTGAATTATACAATAAAGCATTATTTGTAAACATTGCCAATGAGTTAACTAAATCCGGTGAGATAAAGAATGGATTAACAAAATCAAAAGAGAATCACGCTATTTTTGATAATATTTATTTACATTATGGTGAAAAATCAATTAGCGATGTTAAAGCGGAAGAAGTGCTTGGGGAAGGTGGAATATTAAGTAATGTTTTAGAGGGTTATGAAAATAGGTCTCAGCAAATAGAATATTCAAATTTTGTGGATGATATTATTAATGGTGAAGATAAGATTGGTGTGGTAGAAGCCGGGACAGGACTGGGTAAATCTTATGCATATTTATTCCCTGCTTTGAAGCGAACCGAGCAATTTGTTGATAATGGTCCTGTAATAATATCATGCCACACAAAAAATTTGCAAGATCAATTATTTTATAAGGATCTGCCAATAATTACTGAAGCTTTAGGTATTCCTGTAAAAGCAGTAAAATTAAAAGGAAGAAACAATTACATTTGTTTAACAAGACTAAACTGGCTAATAGCTGACGCCTCCAAAACACTAAATGAAAGAGAAATTGAAAAGATATTACCATTATTAGTTTGGCTGGAGTGGACAAATACCGGAGATCTTTCCGAATGTAATGGATTTTGGAATTCACATCCAGGTAAAATTGCCTTTTTGGTGCAGAGTGAACCCGGTTTTTGTACTACAAAATTATGTGCTCGCAATAATGGATGCTTTTTTGGCCGGGTAAGACGCGATTTATACGAAGCTTCGATTATTATTGTAAATCATGCTCTTTTGCTGTCGGAAATCGCCATGCCGGGTTTTTTGCCGATGTTTAACACCGTTATCATTGATGAAGCGCATAATTTAGTCTCGGTTGCCTATAAGCAGCTAAGTCATGAAATGGATCGAATCGGATATGTTTCTTATCTGCAAAGTGTTGATCCAAAATATAAAGGAAATCAGCGTTGTAATAATATTTTAAGTGCTGTTGGTGGCTTGCATCCGGAATTTATCGCTCTACAAAAAGCGATGAGTGAAGAAGTCGCTTTTGCGATAGAGTATTTGAAAGAATTCTTCGAAAAATATGGTAGCAATGTTAACTCGGAATTCAACCAGGATTCACTTTATACACAAAAAATTATAATTAGCAAGCTTGAGGAAGAATATATATCAGCATTGGACGAATTAGAACAATTAGTAGACGGTTTAAAGAGATTGCACATCACTATTGAAAAAACCGCGAACACATTATTAGAAAAAGATCCTGAACGCAAGGATTATGATGAATTGCATCAAGTTTTAGCTCAACATAAAGATATATTAAGCGGACTTATAAGTAACTTATTATTATTGACTTCCGAGCAGAATCC
The DNA here is from genome assembly GCA_018812885.1 of bacterium. Lineage (GTDB taxonomy): Bacteria > Fidelibacterota > Marinisomatia > Marinisomatales > JAHJCW01 > JAHJCW01. The sequence continues at coordinate 5,917 of JAHJCW010000319.1, forward strand.
TGAAAATGTATATTGGAAAGAAGGAGATTTTAAAGGACGAAACGGTATGGATGAATTGATGTTATCATTGCACGCTTCACCGGTTGATGTGTCCGAAAAATTGAGTTCATTATTTTTTAAAAATATTTCCCATTGTGTTTTAACATCTGCAACGCTTCGAGTTAATAGCGGATTTGATTATTATTTCCGTCGTACCGGACTTGATAGAATCATTGATAAAACAGTAAAGACAGATTATTTCCCGAGTCCTTTTTATTATGAAGATCAAGTTACCTATTTACAATATGGAAATCGTAAAAGTATAACAACTGATTCAGTTTCAATCGCAAAAATAATTGAGCTGGTAAGTCAAAAATATAATCAGCGAATTATGGTACTTTTCACAGCCCGGAATACTTTAACAGGCGTTTATAATGAATTAAAAAATAGTTCAATCGGAAGAGATATTCCTATTTTTGCACAAATATTTAATACGTCAAGGCAATCATTAATTGATGGTATGAAAAGAACTCCCAATGGAGTATTATTAGGAACTTCTGCCTTTTGGGAAGGAGTAGATTTACCAGGTGATCTATTACAAATTCTTATCATAACTAAGCTTCCATTCGATGTACCAACAGAACCTACAATTAGAGCATATTCTGATATGCTTGAAATGTCTGGTGATAATTCATTCATTAATTTCGCAGTTCCTGAATCCGTTATTCGGTTTAGACAAGGATTCGGCAGATTGATTCGGACAATGACAGATGAAGGTATTTTTATCGTATTAGATGATAGAATTGTAACCAAACAGTATGGAACAAATTTTAGCGAAGCAATTCCAGTTCAGATGCAAGTATTTACTGATATAAATGAGTTGGAATAATAAAGCTGTAAAAAGTGTCATTAAAACGCTAATTATTAATATTCCTTTTTAAATCCTAAATATCTTATAATTATTTTAAAAT
>JAHJCW010000320.1 GCA_018812885.1 bacterium
ATATTCATACGTATTCCCTTGTTGAACTAATTTGTCAAGATATTCATAATCGGTAGCAAAGCTAACAGTCCCTTGTCCCATTAAGGCATCATCCTGTTTATAGTTGACAATTTCCTGCCAATTGGTACTTGCTGTTTTGCGTTCTAATATAAATCCTAAGTTTTCAATTTCACTTTCAGTTGTCCACATTAGCAAGATTCCTTGAGCTGTTGGCTCAGCTGTGAATGAAGAAAGTTCAACGGGGAGAGCAACGTCTATACATATTTGACCTATATTAATAACTCCTGGAGTTGCTACTGCAAGTGTCCACCCAGTTCCGTCATCACCCACAACATTTATTGGAGCGTTTAAACTATTATCGTTATCATCATCATCAATCGTAACATGTAAATAATTATTAGAAGTGGACGATACAGCCGTAGAAACAGTACCGGGATCGTCACTAGTCATATCTCCTTCTCCTTCCCAAGCAATAGCATCTAGAATTGTTGTGCCATCAGTATCATATAAAATTAAACCATCAGGACCATTCTGTAATCGCCCTCCACCAGACCAACCTGTAGCATCATCATATCCATTGCCTTCACTACCATAAGTGAAAAAGCCTATTCCTGCGCAATCGTTCGGTATAATAAATGAGCCAATTGTATATGTCCATAGACCACCATCTACTGAAGCGGCACCATTATAGTGGGCGATTACCAATCCGGTAATATCTGTTCCTGCAGGACCTATTAATTCAATAAATTCATTATCATCGGTACTGGCATCGTCAGCACGGACTTCGTTAAAATATACCATGTAGGAATTCTGAGCTGTTAATAGATGAGTCAATATTATTATAGTTGAAATCAAAAAATTTATATGTTTCATTTTATTCTCCAAGTATCATAAAAAATTACTTCTTAATTTCTCTAGGTATCACTTTAAAAACTTTTTCACCTTTTTTGGCCATCCTGTATTTTTCGCGGGCAAGCCGTTCAATATAATCCAAATCGGTTTCTAAACGATTTTTCTCATTCTCAAGTAAGTCCCGGTCAGTTTTTAGTTCAGTAATGCGTTTTTGTGTAGCTGCCCTTTGCGTTTTTATTTTATAGAGTTGATATAATCCATGATCGCCAAACAAAAAAATAACCACTAAAAATGAAACGCCGAATAAAATTATTCCTCGAAAGAATTTACGTTGTGCTTCAGCAACAAATTTCTTTCTTCGAGATTTATTAAATGTTTGCCTTTTTATCAATTACGACCTAAAATATTTTTATTAGGAAATTTTGCTTTTTTACCGAGCAATTCTTCTATCCGTAGTAACTGATTATATTTACATATACGATCAGTTCTTGAAGCGGAACCGGTTTTTATTTGTCCCATACCCATTGCTACAGTAAAATCAGCAATGATAGTGTCCTCGGTTTCGCCCGAGCGATGCGATATTACAGCACTATAATTATTTTCACGCGCAAGATTTACCGCCTGAATAGTTTCAGAAATTGTACCTATTTGATTCAGTTTAATCAAAATTGAATTCATCGATTTTTCATCAATAGCTTTCTGAAGACGAGTGATATTTGTTACAGTCAGATCGTCGCCAACTATTTGGATTTTATTACCTAACTTTGTATTTAGTATTTTCCATCCTTCCCAATCATCTTCAGCAAGTCCATCCTCAATAGAAAGGATAGGATATTTATTAACCAATTGTGCATAATAATCAACCATTTCTTCTGATGTAAGAGTTCGGTTTTCTGATTCAAGGCGGTATTTCCCGTCTACAAAAAACTCACTGGAAGCTGGATCAAGCGCTAAATATATGTCTTTACCCGCTTCATATTTGGTTCTATCTATTGCTTCCATGATCACTTGTAGAGCCTCCTCATTGGATTTTAAATTAGGAGCAAACCCGCCTTCATCACCGACGGATGTGTTGAGTCCTCTATCCTTTAATACATTTTTAAGACTATGGAATGTCTCTACTCCCATTCTTAATGCTTCGGAGAATGATTTTGCGCCGATTGGGAAAACCATAAATTCTTGAATATCAACGTTATTATCAGCATGACTACCACCGTTAAGAATGTTCATCATCGGGGCAGGTATTAAATTGGATTTTGATGTTCCGAGATGTTGAAATAATGGAATTTGAAGATGATTAGCAGCAGCTCTAGCAGTCGCCATGGAAATGCCCAATAGCGCATTGGCGCCCAAATTTGATTTATTGGGGGTTCCGTCCTTTTTGATCATTGCATCATCAACAATTGCTTGTTGCAATGCATCAAGACCAATCACGGCTGAAGCGAGAACTGTATTCACGTTATTTACAGCATTTAGTACGCCTTTGCCTAAAAACCGACTGTTATCACCATCGCGTAATTCAACAGCTTCGTGTTCCCCTGTTGATGCTCCTGAGGGAACAGCAGCGCGTCCAAAACTCCCATCCTGTAATGTTATATCAACTTCTACTGTCGGATTACCACGCGAATCAAATATTTCCCTTGCGTGCACTTTAGATATTGCTGTTTTATTCATAAATACTCCTGTAAAATCTCATATTAAAATTTTGAAATAAACCCCTATATTTAGCTAACATTAAACATATTATTATGTTATTTGTAATTTATATAGGAAATAATTAATGTTAGAAATTAAGAAATATATAACAGAACAATTAGATCTTTGGGAAAAAATCGTAAAAAACGCGAATAATGGGACTCTTTTCCATACTCGAAAATTTTTGAGCTATCATCCGCCGGGGCGATTCATTGATCATAGTTTAATAATATATAAAAAAGACAAACCGTATATATTATTCCCTGCTGCAGAAAGAGAGATTAATGGGAAGCGCTTTTTAGTTTCACATCCCGGTACATCGTATGGTTCATTTGTTGTACCTGCCGAATTGCCCTTTGCCGATTCATATAAAATTGTTGAATCGTTAATTAAATATGCAAAATCACATAAATTTAACGGAATAAGACTAACACCGCCACCAACAATTTATAACCGACGTTTATCAAATTATATTGATTTTGCCTTGCTACAGCACGGATTTACTTATCATAAAAGAGAAATTTCCAGCATATTATTTTTAGAAAATAAGGTTGAACAGAATCTTGAAAAATTCAAAGCATCACACCAGCGGGCTGTGCGTAAAGCAATCAAGGAAGGTGTTGAGATACGAGAATCGGATCAATTAGAGGAATTCTATCAAATACTTAAGAATAATTTAAAAATCCGCCATAATGTTACACCAACCCACACTTTAGACGAATTGTTGAAATTAAAGGAATTATTTCCAAACGAGATAAAACTATTTGGAGCTTTTTTAAACAACAAAATGGTGGCCGGAGTAGTGAATTTTACATGCACAAAAGATGTGGTGTTGGCATTTTATATCTCTCATGATGAAAAATATCAAGAGACTCGAGCATTAAATTTGTTATTCTATTCAATATTTGATTGGGCCATAAAAAATGAATTGAAAGTATTCGATTTCGGGATATTTACGGTAAATGAGGATCCAAATTTTGGCCTTGCTCGATTTAAGGAAAATTTCGGTGCAAGCGGAATGTTCCGTGATACATTTGAAATAATTCTTTAAAATAGAATAATAAAAACTTACAATTTGTAATAATGTCTATTAGAACATTAGGGAAACAATCACTGATATACGGCACAGGTACAATCCTGACGCGCCTTGTTACGTTTTTACTGTTACCGTTATACACCAATGTTTTTACAACTGAGGAATACGGAATTTTATCATTAGCGTATGCGTTTACTGGCTTTGTAATGATTGCTTATCGGTATGGCATGGATTCAGCTTTAATGAAATATTATATTGATGCCGAGGGTAAAGGTAAAAAAACGTATTTCACTACGATATTCAGTTCTCAAACACTTACCAGTTTGATTTTCTCCTTATTTTTATTTTTAACAGCTGGATTCTTTGCACCGATTTTTTTAGGTGGGGATTACAAAGGATTGATGCAATTGGTAGCAATTATTTTATTTTTAGATGCGCTTTGGATGTTGCCGATGTTGATTTTACGAGCTAACGAAAAACCACGCCAATATATTTTGTTGAGTTTATTAAATGTTATATTATTAATGGGATTTAACATTTATTTAGTGGTTTTTAAAGAAATGGGCGTAACCGGCGTTCTGATTGGGAATATAGGTGCTTCGGGGGCGTTACTGTTAGCAACATTACCAATAATTGCAAAAAATTTTAGTTTCAAAACAATTTCTCACCCGGCATTACGGGAAGTGTTGAAATTTGGATTACCATTTTTCCCGGCGGGGATTTTTACTATGATAATGGAATTATCAGATCGTTATCTATTGGAATGGCTAGCTGATACGTCAAGTGTCGGATTGTATTCAGCGGGGAATAAATTGGGAATGTTCGGATTACTTTTTGTGATGGGTTTTAATATGGGTTGGACACCCTATTTTCTCAAGAAAGGAAAAGATGCCGATGCCCCACAGATTTTTGCTAGGGTTTCAACATATTTTTTAGGACTTGTTGGAGGTTTCATTGTATTAATATCTCTCTGGATTGATCAATTGGTACAGTTTAGAATTGGCGATGCAACCCTATTTGGCGAAGAGTTTTGGCCATCAACGCAGGTAGTACCAATAATCCTGCTAGGATACTATTTCTTTGGAATTTACGTATTACAATTGCCCGGTGTTTTTATGACGTATCGAACTAAATGGGTTCCGGCATTTCGTAGTGTTGGTGCCTTGTTAATGATAATTATCAGCATTTTATTAATTCCTATATTAGGAATAATGGGAGCAGCTATTGCTAAGGCAATCGCTTATTTGGGAATGTCGTTAGCTATACTGTTATTTAATCAAAAACATTATCCGATTCCATATTTATGGTGCGGGATTATATTTCCGATTATATTTTTGCTTATAGTAATTATAATACCAATGGGATTAGGTGTTAAAATATTTATTTCAATCTTGTATCCGGTTCTGTGGATTGCATTAATTGCCAACAGTAACGATCGGAGAAGACTAGTAGGTTTGTTTAAATGATTGCTGTAATTACCTGTGGTCATCGACCTGATGATGAGAGAATTTATGAACGTGAGATAAAATCGCTGTTAAGAGCTGGATATAAAATAACTTACTTTACACGTTGGAAGGGCGATAATTATTTATCAGAAGAAAATTTATGGCATCGGAATTATTCTCAAAAAGACCTCTCAATTAGAGAATATACACAAGGGATTTTAAGGGATTTTAAAGTACTTAAACCATCAGTTGTTCATATTCATGAATTTGAATTGTTGCCTTTGGCAAAAAAAGCTAAAAAATTATACAACACTAAAATAATTTATGATGTTCATGAAGCCAATATTGAATTGTGGGATACTTTTTCATCAAAACCAAAAGCGCTAAAACAAGTAATTAATAAGACTCTTAGTCAGTATGAAAAAAGGTTTTTAAAAATAGTTGATTATGTGATCACAACAACCCCTGCCTTAGTTAACCGATATGAAAAATGGGGAGTTAAATCAAAATTTGTTCCAAACTATCCTGTCACATTTCCGAGAGGAAGTAAAAAGTCGGAGATTCCGATTATTATTTATCATGGGCAAATATCATTGGAAAGAGGTTTAGAAGATTTAATAAATGCTTTACCGCCTTTAGTAAAAAAAGGATTATCATTTAGAGTGGAAATGTATGGTTCTGAAAGAGTGCCTGGTACGGTAAATGCACTTAATGGATATATTAACATTTTACATTTGAATGATATAGTCAAAATACACAGTCAAATACCGCACAGTGAAATGCTTACAGTATTATCAAAAGCGCATATCGCTGTAATACCATTTCGTGATTACCCGATGTTCAGAATTGCCATTCCGGTGAAAATGTTTGAAGCTATGTGGGCACGATGTGCA
>JAHJCW010000321.1 GCA_018812885.1 bacterium
AATTATTTAATGTCATATTGGGTAAAAAAATATCAAAATTTAATTGATAAAACTATCACCAATTTTCCAAAATTATACCAATCTAGTAATCCAGTTGTTAATGCTAATAGTACAGAGTTAGAAGTAAACATTAATCAACTATCATCATTTATAATTAAAGATCTATTACCGATCGTAGGTGTTTCTCCATTTCCAATAAGTGAATTATTATTGATGTCCTCGGCCGTTGCCAAATTAAAACCGGATTATATTTTTGAATGGGGCACTCATATAGGAATGTCAGCACGTATTTTCCATGAGATATGTAGAAAGTATGAAATAAACACAATTATACATTCAATCGATTTGCCTGATGATATAGAGCATATTGAACATCCCCATGAAAACCGCGGAATTAAAGTCAAAGGGATAAAAAATGTAATACTATATCAGGGAGATGGATTAGATACATCAATAGAAATTGCCAAAAAATTAAAAAATAATTCTAAATTACTATTCTTTTTAGACGGAGATCATAGTTACGATTCAGTTACCCGTGAACTTAATGGAATTCACAAGGCCTTCCCTACAGCAAACATAATAATTCACGATACTTTTTATCAATCCTCTGATTCGTGATATAATATCGGCCCATTTGAAGCCGTACGAGATTTCATAGACAAAAATCCCAATTATTATAAGAAAATATCTACTGATCTTGGGTTGCCTGGTATGACCCTGCTTTATATATAATGAGAAAAATGTTACTTAAAAATAAAGTTGCGATAATTACAGGCGGTAGTAGAGGAATTGGTCGGGCAATAGCAGAAAAGTTCGCTCGAGAAGGCTGCAATCTAATGTTGGCATCTCGGACAAAATTAGAGCTGGAGAAAACAGCCGAGTCAATAAAAAAGCAATTCTCCGTTAATGTTAGTATATGCCAAACCGATATTGGAAATGAAAATGAAGTTATGTCTATGGTTCGACAGACAATTGCAGAATTCGGTAATATTGATATCCTTGTTAATAATGCTGCTATTATTGGTCCTATAGGGGAAATCTCACAAATAAATGGCAAAGATTTTTTGAATACTTTGAAAAACAATATAGGTGGTACAGTTTTTTGTACTAAGGCAGTTATACCGCACATGAAAAGGTTAAATCGTGGTTGTATAATAAATTTTTCCGGTGGCGGTGGACTATATCCCCTACCCTATTATGATGCTTATAGCGCAAGTAAAGCAGCAATAGTGCGGCTAACTGAGAATTTTGCTCTTGAATTAGAAAAATATAATATTAACTTGACAGCCATTTCTCCTGGGGCAGTTAATACAAAAATGTTTGATGAACAGTTAATGGCTGACAAAAATTCTATTGGCGAGAAAAACTGGCAGGATTTGCAAAATCGTCTTAGTACCGGTGGTGATTCAATTGAAAAAGCGCCTGAACTTGCCTTATTTATCGCCAGTAAAAACAGAAAAGAGTTAAATGGAAGAGTAATTAGTGCAATTTGGGATAATTGGGAAAAAATATCATTGCAAAAGGATATAGTTATTGATACTGATATTTTTCAGATGCGGCGGATTGTACCTAAAGATCGGGATGTAAAATTATAATGAAAGTTGTAATTGTTGGGTGTGGAAATATTGGCGTTAAGCGTATTAACGCTATTCAAAATATTCCTGAAATAGAAATCGTCGGTTTAGTTGAAATCAATCCGCAACAAAAAATATACTTGCAAAATAATTATAAATACTCCATATCTGATAATTATCAAAAATATCTTATAGATAATTCTATTGATGCTTTCATAGTTTCTGCTACTACTCAACCCTCATTAAAAATTATTGAAGATGCATTAATTGCCGGAAAACATGTCTTGTGTGAAAAACCTCTTGGTAACAAAATAGCACAAACAAAGAAAATTACAAACTTAGCTAATGAAAAATCTCTTATATTGCATATCGGATTCAATATACGCTATGATGAAGGTTTACAAAAGGCAAAATTATTGATTAAAGAAGGCAAAATTGGCAAACCATATTTCTTTAAGTGTACTTATGTAAATGGAAGTGTTGTAACTAATAATAATAAAGTTGGGGCACTTTTAGATATGGGAATTCATAATATCTACTTAGCAAAAATGTTTATGGGAGATATTAATCCTATCGCTAGTGCGATTCAAAGATTTGAGTATGATGTTAAAGATAGAGATGACAATGGTTTTGTGTTGTTGCAATCAGATTCAATGGTAGGTAGTATACATTTCAGTTTAGTCAGGTGGAAGAATGATTTTAAATTAGAAGTTACTGGAAGTGATGGATCTGTAATAGTTGAGAATTTAACAAAATGGGGAACTCAAACAACAATTCACCATAAGCGGGTATATCCTTCAGGTGTTCCGAAAGAAAAAATATATACATTCATCGGTGATAATACTTGGGAAGTAGAATGCCGTGATTTTTATAACCGCATAATAGAAAATGATCTATCAAAAAATAATGAAGCACTTGAGGCAATGGAAATTGCGCAGATCATAAAAGATACTTCATTAACACAATAATTAATCTTATAC
>JAHJCW010000031.1 GCA_018812885.1 bacterium
ATTCTATTATCTTCATTACTAATAGGTCAGATTCCATTAAAATATAATGAAAATATAACTCCAACTTATTACGAAGCAATTGCTTGGTATAAGCAACTTGATAATAAATATAAGAATGCAAAATTAATTACCTACGGTAAAACCGACATCGGCAAACCACTCCATTTATTTGTTATCTCGTCCGATAAAGATTTTGATCCACAAACCTACCATGCAAAAGGGAAATGCATGGTCATGATAAACAATGCAATTCACCCAGGAGAACCTTGCGGGGTTGATGCTTCTATTGAATTTGCTGAAGACCTATTACGCAACAATAAAATTCCTAAAAATGTCATAATCGGTATTATTCCTGCGTACAATATTGGTGGCGTATTAAATCGTAATTCAACATCGCGCGCCAATCAAAATGGACCGGAAGAATATGGCTTCCGTGGTAACGCAAGAAACCTTGATCTAAATCGTGATTTTATCAAACTTAGTTCAGAAAATGCCAAATCAATCACCAAAATATTCCATGAATGGAATCCTGATTTCTTTATTGATACACATACTACTAATGGTGCAGACTATCAGCATGTAATGACATTAATTAGTCCACATCCCTTATCCTATCCACCAGTCATGCAAGACTTTGTGAAAAATGAATTACTGCCAAGCCTGTATGCTTCTATGGAGAGTGCCGGATTTCCATCGGTTCCATATGTTTCGCCTTTAAAAGAAATCCCCGAATCCGGGTTAGAGGGTGGCGTTGGTACACCTCGTTTCTCGAACGGTTATACTTCCGTGTTTAATACATTTGGTTTTATTTCTGAAGCGCATATGTTCAAAACATATGCTGAAAGAGTTGAGTCAACAATTGTATTTTTAAATACTGTATTGGATTTTGCAAAAACTAACGCTGTTGAAGTCATCGCTTTGCGAGAGAAAGCTAATGAATCCATTAAATCTCAAGAAGTATTTACATTAACTTGGGAAACCGATACTACAAAATTTGATCTAATTGATTTTAAAGGTTACGAAGCTGAATATAAACCGTCAAAAGTTACCGGCTTCGACCGACTGTATTATAATCGGGATAAACCGTGGACCAAGCAAATTCCTGTTTACAATTATTTTACTCCCGGAATACAAGTAAAAAAGCCCGACTATTATGTTTTACCGCAAGCATGGGGAGAGGTAATTGAAAGATTAGAACTCAATAATATCGAATTTATAAGGTTGTGCAAAGACACGGTAATTAACGGGGAAATGTATATTATCGAAAACGTTGCCAATCTATCCGAACCTTACAATGGTCATTTTCAACATTCCAAAATCGAATTAAAAACTATAACAAAATCTCGTCAATTTTATAAAGGTGATTTGCTAATCCCGATGAATCAAATTGGCAATCGTTATATTATTGAAACATTAGAACCTCAGGCAAACGATTCCTTTTTCCGTTGGAATTTCTTTGATTCTATCCTCGATCAACGAGAATATTTTTCACCTTATGTATTTGAAGAAACCGCTGAGAAAATGTTAGCAAACGATGCTGATTTAAAAAAGGAATTTGAAGAACTAAAAGATAGTGATGAGAAATTTGCTAACAATGCGAGAGCTCAACTTTATTGGTTATACAAACGCTCGCCAAACTTTGAGGCAGATTACAGATTATATCCGGTTATGAGAGTAATGAAATAAGTAAGTATTGTTAAATTTTAATTAATTAACATATATTCGCAATATACACAATGCGTATGTTGGGATGTTGTACGTAATTGCTTGCTGTGCATAAGGTACAGTTATTGAATATGGAGTTATGCTAATGAAAAAACATAATTTGTTCATAGTATTATTCTGTTTTCTCTTTGGATCATGTTCTACTTCAGACTTTTCATATCGAGTATTTTTTTGGAACTGGAGCGGAATAGATGATTATACAAAATTTCCTTACAGATTAATAACTAAATCTGATAATCCTTTTTACTTTAAAAATGATACTTCATATACAATCAAATTCCGACAGATGCTTTCTAAAGTGACCTATAAGTATAAGGGGGCTTTTCATACAGAAGATTTAAATCTTTTTTTAGAACAAACTCAAACAACGGCATTTATTATCATCAAGGATGACCACATAATTATTGAAAAATATCTAAACGGATATACCCGTGATTCAATCAACCGATCATTCTCAGTTGCAAAATCAATTACTTCGCTGCTTATAGGAATAGCCATTGATAAAGGATTTATAAAAAGCATAGATGATTATATTTGTGCCTATTTGCCTGAACTTGATAAAAAGAAGTACGGGACTGTTACCATAAAGCATCTATTAAAAATGGAAGCTGGCTGGATTTATGTCGATAAGGGGCTTCCTTGGGATGATGATACTCACTTATATTATGAATCCGATGTCAGGCAATATGCTCTGTCTCATTTGGTGAGTGTACATAAATCCGGTTCAGTCTTTCATTACAGCAACTATTGCACAGTTTTATTAGGCATGATTCTGGAGCGTGCAAGTAAAATGTCAATAACTGATTTTACTAACATGCTATTCTGGTCGCAGATAGGTTCCGAATTCCCGGCAACTTGGAGTATCAGCAGGAAAGATGATGGTTTGGAGCAGACGGCTTCCGGGTTTAATGCACGAGCAATTGATTTTGCCAAGATTGGCAAATTATGCCTTGATAACGGCATGCTTAATGGCGAAAGAGTAGTATCTTCTGATTGGATACAAGCATCTACTACTCCGCCCATTGTTCCTTCTGGTTATTTTGATAACAGCGAAATGGGAGAAAACATATTCTACGGATACCAATGGTGGGGACATACATTAAACAATGACGAGTACAATTATTTTGCCTCAGGACATCTTGGTCAATTGATTTACATTTGTCCTTCTAAGAATATAATAATCTGCCGATTTGGAAAAGAAAGGGGTGAATTGGATACAGGTTGGCATGTTATTGCAAAATCAATTTGTGAATTATTATAGAATCATGACAGGCAAACAACTACGCATAACAGCGCATATATGCTTCGCTCCCGTTGGTCGCAACTTCTAATATCCGCAAACGTTATACGCAATTCAAAAAATATTTTTCTAATGAGGACAAAGAATGTTAGAATTTCAAAAGGGAATAAATCTGATTTTTTCTTTATTTATTGATGGGAAAATAAATATTTAAATAAAATAATCACTTTGTAATTATTATGTATGATACCATTGAAGAACTAATTCAAAAAGTAAAAAAGACAGAACATGGTTTTTTAAACATCTTGAAAGAAGCAGAAAATTTTAAAAACAACCATTCCGTAAAAGATTGTTTAATAATTTCCAAAAAGCTTTTTTCTGCAGAAGTTTATCAAGCAAGGTCGTTAGCGACATTTATTTTAGGATTTATTGCTTATGACTCAAAAGAGGCTTTGAATTTTCTCAAAACAAGAGTTAGTGAAGACAATGATTGGAGAGTGCAGGAAATTTTGGCAAAATCATTTGATAGATATTGTTCTAACATTGGGTACAAAAACGCACTACCCACAATTAAAGAATGGTTATCTGATAAAAATCCAAATGTAAAAAGAGCTGTAACGGAAGGACTAAGAATTTGGACAGGCAGAAATTATTTTAAAGACAATCCTGGTGTTGCTATAAAATTACTGAGCAGATTAAAAGATGATGACAGCAAATATCTTAGAAAGTCTGTCGGAAATGCTTTAAGAGATATCTCTAAGAAACATAAGGAGTTAATAAAATCTGAAATTGAAACTTGGAATACCTTGAATAAAAGAATTGGGCAAACATATAAACTTGCAAGTAAGTTTATTAATAAAAAATAGATTTAGCTACTATGAATTCAAAAAGACACATCGGATGTTGCGGAGCATATTGCATGACTTGTAAACCTTATGTTGACGGTTATTGCAAAGGTTGTAAATTAGGATTTGATACTGGCGAAAGAGACATCAGTAAGGCTAAATGTAAAATCAAATTGTGTTGTTTTAGTGATAATAAATTTGATACTTGTGGTGATTGTTCCAAATTAAAGTCTTGCAATATTATTGGAAGCTTGTATTCTAAAAAAGGTTATAAATATAAGAAATACAAAAAAGCCATTGAATTCATAAAGAAGAATGGATATTCAAAGTTTATCAAATTAGCTGATAAATGGAAAGACGCTTATGGCAAATTGGATTAATTTGAAAAATGAAGCATTAGCAACATGACGTGTTGAGATTTTTAAATTAGAATAACTATGAACAAAGAAAACAGATTAAAAAAACTTGGATTAATATCATCATTTTCGATTTATATACCTGCTACACTTTTGATGTATTTTTCAACCAAATACTTAATACCATATCTTAGTGAGATTACAGGTCAAGAAACGATATTGTTTTGGTTTATTGTTGCTGGATTAGGAATTCTCACTCCTTTGATTGTTACAGCATCAATAATATTGAAGTTTGAAGGATTCAAAATCACTAAAGAAACTTGGATTCAGCGATTAAGATTTCGAAAAATAACCAAGAAGGATTTACTTTGGAGTATTGGAGGTTTAATACTTATTGGGATTTTCAGCGGAATAATAATGAAGGGACTAGAACTTATTATTGGCAAATTTGACCATTCGCCAGCTTTTATGTCTTTTGAACCTTTATCGCAAGGACGATATTGGTTACTTCTCGTTTGGTTACCATATTGGATATTGAATATTCTTGGGGAAGAATTTCTTTGGAGAGGAGTAATGTTGCCAAGACAGGAAATAGCGTTTGGAAAACATACATGGATAATTCATGGTTTCGGATGGGGTTTATTTCATATTGCATTTGGTTGGCAATTATTAATCACTTTGATACCGTTGATTTTTATTCAGTCATACATTGTTCAAAGGACTAAAAACTCATGGATTGGTGTTATAATACATGGGGGATTAAATGGACCAAGTTTTATTGCGATTTGTTTTGGATTAATTTAAACGAAAACAGAGAAAAGAGAAATACAACACACAACACATAGTATTCAAAATAGACGAAATAGTGGTTAATTCAAGGTTTGTAACCCGTTTCATCTTGTAAATTGAAAGTGAAGTGCTTCGAAGTCGTCCACTTTTCATATACTAAACGTTATTTACACAAATATTCTGGCTGGTGCCGATTATTTAGAATTTTGATAGAACTCTGAAAACAATTACATATTAAAGGTATATAATGGGCAAAACTTTTGAATCAAAAAAGAGAAGCCTTTTTAAAATCAATCACATATAGGATTATCTGTATTATTTCCCTTTTGGCAGTGACTTTTCTATTGACCAGAAACATTAACCAATCAATATTTATCACAGTAATTTTTCAAACAATACAGACAGTACTCTATTACATTCACGAAAGAATTTGGGCCTATTACCTACCACTAAAAAAAATTAAAGCATTTATTTTTTCAGTACCAGTCCTGGGTCATACAGCACCGATGCTTTACTTCGGCATTTTTTATGGAAGAAAAAATCCGTAACAGCGATCAAGAGGAAGACTTTTGCAGAATTATTATTAAATTAATTTGTTAATTAGATCGCATAATTGTGAAAATCAAATATTTTATTACATTAAGAGTATTTTTACGTGCTGTACAAAATAATTAATAAACATAACACAACAAACGCAATGCGTATGTTGAGACGTTATCGGTAATTTTAAAACGATAGTAGCAACATAAAAACGATAACTAATTATGACACAAATTTATCCTAGCGAAAAATGAAATTTGCTAATATAATCCTTATAGTAGGACTGTTAATCAGTTGCGCATTTGGCGTCTGGCATTTTTTCATTCCTTATCAATTTCATTGGTATAGTTATATTCCATCTGCCCCCAGAGAAATAATTGTATCTATTGATTGGATCAACTTTTTCTTTTCACTCTTTTTGACCGGCAACAGCCTTATTCTTCTTTTCTTTTACAAACAAATCGTAGCAAAAGAAATTTTCATCTTTTCTTTTTA
>JAHJCW010000322.1 GCA_018812885.1 bacterium
GGTAATTATGAATTATTTTATGATGACGGAACACCCGAAGGTACACTATCGGGCTATGCAACCGGAGACAGTATAGCAGTCAGGTTTAATGGTATTGCAGATGGAAAGCTAGATAGCATTAGAACAATCTTTAGTGGAGCTGGTAGAATAAAGCTTGATATCAGTAAGTTTGACGGAACCAATTTCCTGCGTGGTGAAGCATTAATGACACCAAAGAGTGTTTATATAACTGAATCTACAAATTGGAAAACTACCGTTCTAACTAATGATAATATTGACGCAAGTTCAAATTTTGTTGTTTCCTATCTACTTGGCGCAGATCCTGATGAACCATGTATCACAGTAAGTCAAGAACCTGATGACGGTTCTGCAAATAGTTTCTCCTATAGAGAAAGTAGTGATGATTGGGTTAGATATACTGGTGTAGGAGATACTATATGGAAATATATGATACGTGCTTATGTAAGTGTTGGTGGGACAACCGTCGCAATAGATCAAAATGGCGTTGTAACTATTCCCAATGAATTCAGCTTGGAACAAAACTATCCAAATCCATTTAATCCTAGTACAACATTTAGGTTCTCGACTCCGGAAGATGGATTAGTCAAGTTTACAGTCCATGACTTATTAGGAAGGGTAGTTTATTCGGAGAACAGAAATCTATTTGCCGGAAATTATTCCTTCACTTGGGATGGGCAGAATGAACTGAATCAGCAGGTTGTGAGTAGTGTTTATTTCTTGCGGATGGAAGCTGATGGATTTGCTCAAACTCGTAAGATGTTAATGATGAAATAATTTTCAACTGTAAAATAAAAAAGCCCTCATAAATACGAGGGCTTTTTTATTTCTAATACTACCTAAATCTTAGATGGTAATATTTTATCGATAATACCGTATTTAATTGCATTTTCAGGACTCATAAAAAAATTACGATCCGTATCCTTCTCGATTTGTTTTAATGATTTATTAGTGTTATCCGCTAAAATCTTATTAATAGTTTGTTTTAAATATAATATTTCATCGGCTTGAATTTTAATGTCACTCGCCTGACCTTCGGCACCGCCGAGCGGTTGATGAATCATAATGCGTGCATTCGGTAAAGCTGAACGCTTACCTTTTTTGCCACCTGCCAGTAAAAAAGCACCCATGCTTGAAGCCTGTCCAATACAAATTGTAGCTACATCCGGTTTTATGTATTGCATTGTATCATAAATACCAAGACCGGCTGAAACAAATCCACCGGGAGAATTGATATAAAGATAAATATCTTTTTCTGAATCTTCCGCATCAAGAAATAATAATTGAGCTACAATTAAAGATGATACATAATCATCAATTGGCGTGCTTAAGAAGATTATCCGGTCTCTAAGTAAACGCGAGTAAATATCATAAGAACGTTCATGTCGACCATCTTGCTCAACAACTATCGGAATCAATTGCGATACTGTGTCTTTCATAATTTTCTCCTACACTTTTTCTTTACGCAGATCTTTTGTATATACTTTCACTTCTTTGACTTTAGTAAAATTCACAAGATAATCTATTATCTTTTTCTCTATTAAATCATCTTCGATTCGAGTTTTGTTGCTCGGTTTTTTATAATATTTTTCTATTTCTTTCGCCTGTTTGGGCGATTCTTCTACCATGCGATCAATTTCTGTTTTGATTTCATCTGCGGATATTTGCAAATCTTGATCTTTAATGATAGCTTTACGAATCGAATACCATTTTAAGTTACGTTCAGATAATGGTCGATATGTTTTACGTACTTTTTCTTCCTCGAGTTTTGCTCCTTGGTTACTCGCTTTCACGTCTTCAATAATATGATCAAGATAAGATTCTACCATTGATGGAGCAAATTCAGGTTTTATTTTTTCGATGAGTGCATCCGATATATTTCTGTTAAACTTTTCATTAGCACGTTGCTGGTAACTTTTTTCAATTTGATCCTTAATTCCATTCCTCCAACTTTCCACATCTTTCGCATCAGGATCCATCTGCTTAACAAATTCCATATTGATTTCAGGCAGAATTTGTTCTTCTACATTTATTACACTTATTTCATATGGGGCATCTTTTTGGTCCTCACCTTCGGGAATCATTACTATAGCTTTGCCATCGGCTTTTATGCCGATTAATTTCTTTTGATTATCACCACTAAAAATACCATCACCAATTTTGATGTAACGCTTTTCAAGCTTTTCACCAATTATCGGTACACCGGATTCATCAATCTTCTGCAAATCAGCCAAAATAAAATCACCTTCTTTAGCACCATCTTCAACAGTACGCATTTCAGCACGCGAACGACGCATGTCATCAATCGTGAGATTTATATCTTCCTCATCCGTTATATATTTCACTTTTTCTACTTTGATGCTTTTCTTTTTTAATTCAGGCAGCTTCGCTTCCACCTCAACTTCAAAAACCGCAGTGAAATTAAAATGCTCATTATTGTGGAAATGTAGGTCTTTTATCTCAGCTTTATTAACCGGATTTACATCCTTTTCTTGCAATGCTGTTAAATAATATTTTTGTACATTATCTTCAACAAATTGAGATTCAATTAGCGGTAAAAATTGTTTCATCAAAACCGGTTTGGGTACTTTCCCGGGTCTGAATCCTGGCATTTTTATTTGCTTACCGAATTTTACGATAAATTGGTTAAAATCATCAGCCAATTCACTCCACTCCAGACCAACAGTCATTTCCTGAGTATATGAATTGATTTCCTTTAAATTAATATCCATTGTTGTTCCTAAGTTATTAAAATAGCCCTACCATCAAATAACAGGGCTATTTTTTTATTAAATAAATATTTA
>JAHJCW010000323.1 GCA_018812885.1 bacterium
ACATCCATATTATTTCAAAAATCCCGATAATTCTGTTGATCCATGGGAATTGGGAAAAATTGATGAATTGTATCCACCACCAACCATACCACGTTAACAAAATATTTAGCAGTTAAGTATTAGGATTCATAATATGCAATATGATATCAGTGATATTACTTTAGCTCAAGCCGGACAAGAAAAAATAGAATGGGTTTCAAAATGGATGAAAGTTGTTAATGGCTTGTATGAAAAATTTAAAAATGATGGTGTATTTTCTGGAAAAAAGATTGCAATCTGCATTCACCTAGAGGCGAAAACTGCATATTTAGCGTTAACTATTCAACGATTGGGTGCTGAAGTATGGATAACAAGTAGCAATCCACTATCAACAAAAGATGACGTTTGTGCTACACTAGTAAAAAATGGTATTCATGTATTTGCAAAACATGGAGTTTCTAAAGAAGAGTATGCTGGATTTGTAAGAACAATTGTTGAGTCTAAACCTGATATTGTTGTTGATGACGGTGGTGACATCTGCGAATATCTTCACCAATATCCAAAGTATGCTGTAAATTTAAAAGGAATTTGTGAAGAAACAACTTCTGGTGTAAATCGCCTTAAAGAACTTGAAAAAAAAGGCAAATTAAGATATCCGGCAATTGGCATTAATGATGCTCAATCAAAATACTTATTCGATAATCGTTATGGGACTGGGCAATCAACCTGGACAGCAATTACTCACTTGACTAATATGAGTGTTGCGGGAAAAGTAGTTGTAATAGTTGGATATGGATGGGTGGGACGTGGTGTTGCACTTCGGGCATTAGGAATGGGTGCTGAAGTTATTGTTACTGAAATTGATCCATGGAAGGGACTAGAAGCCCGGATGGATGGATATAGAGTAATGCCAATCAATAAAGCAGCAGCATTGGGTGATATATTTATAACAGCAACTGGCGAGCGTATGGTCATTCGGACTGAACACATGAAGAATATGAAAGATGGAGCATTTTTGGCAAATGCCGGTCATTTCGATTATGAAATAGATGTCCCTGGATTAAAAGAAATTTCAAAAATAGCTACACACGTTCGAGAAGAAATCGATGAATACATTATTAAAAAGAATAAAAAAATTTACCTTCTTGCCCAAGGAGGGATAATTAACATAGCTGGTGGATTTGGACATCCTATCGAGATATTAGACTTATCCTTTGCCTTGCAGCTAGCAAGTATTCATTATATACTCTCAACAACAGATCTAGAGCCGAAATTCTATTGTGTCCCCAAAGATATAGATGAAATGATTGTGAGAGAACGTCTGAAAGTCGATGGAATTGAAATTGACAAGGATAATCGTTATAAATACAGCATATAATAGGAGCCATAGATGCGCATAACTAGTATAGTTGGATACGTCACACTTTTATTCCTTGCATGGTTAATCTCTACCAATCGAAAGAATATTAACTGGCGCGTTATCACCTGGGGAGCAGCAATTCAAATCATATTTGCTGGCTTCCTCTTTCTGTTTCCGGCCGGAGCAAAACTGTTTATGTTTATTAATCGTGTAGTATTAGCCGTGTTGGACTCAGCAATGGCAGGAACGAAATTTGTGTTCGGTAGATTGGCATTAGGTCCCGGGACAATCGGCATTGCAGGAGAGACATCATTAGGCTATTTTTTAGCATTTCAAGCCTTACCAACAATTGTATTTTTTGCAGCATTAGTTGCGCTTCTATACTACTTTGGGATTATGAACAAAATAATCCAATTTTTTTCATATATTTTTTCAAAATTAATGCGGATCAGTGGTGCTGAATCATGTAGTGCCGCTTCAAATATTTTTGTAGGTGTGGAATCTGCACTCGTTGTAAAACCTTATATAGGAAAGATGACGCGATCGGAGTTAAATACTGTCTTGACATGTGGGATGGCCACTATTGCGTCTAGTATGATGGCAGTATACATTTTTATACTTAAAGATCAATTTCCAACAATTGCTGGACATTTGGTATCAGCCTCAATAATGAATGTTCCAGCTGCAATTATAATCTCAAAATTACTTGTCCCAGAAGACGGAATCCCAAAAACATTAGGAATGAGCATAAAACCGTTTTATGAAAAAGAAACTAATATGTTTGAAGCAATTATCGCAGGAGCAAATTCTGGAATTAGATTACTTGTTGGAATAGTTGCGCTTTTATTAGCGATCCTTGGTTTAGTAGAATTATTGGACAAAATAGTTGGCTTATTAGGTGGAAACATAAATAACATCCTTAACATTAACATAGATTGGAGTCTTAAGGGGCTATTAGGATATTTATTTTACCCATTTACTTTACTCATCGGTGTTCCATTGAGTGAAGCAGGGCATATTGCTAGAATAATTGGTGAAAGAAGTGTTCTTACTGAAGTAACAGCCTTCCAGGATCTTGCCATATTAATTAATTCGGGTGTAACCTTATCACCGAGATCGATTGTTATCACAACCTATGCCCTGACAGGATTTGCTCATGTTGCATCAATTGCGATTTTTGTTGGTGGAATTTCAGCGATTGTACCTGAAAGAATGAAAGATCTAACAAAACTAGGGTTCAAGGCTCTAATTGGAGCAACAATAGCTAATTTATTAACTGCAAGCGTAGCAGGTATATTTTATACCAATTCGTCAATTTTAATAAATTAATAATGAATCCCCGGCAATACTTTGAAAAAATGCCGAAAGTAGAATTACATCTACATTTAGATGGTGCATTCACCTTAGAATTCCTTTTTGAACTGATAAAAAAATATGGTGGTGATTCAAAAATTCAAAGTACCGCAGATTTAAAAAATTGGTTTTTATTTAAAGATTTTTCTCATTTTATAGAATCATGGTTTTGGAAAAACCAGTTTTTTAGAGAACCAATTGATTTTGAGGAATCGGTATATCAAACCTTAAAAGAATTATCTCATCAAAATATTATTTACCTTGAAGCTTTCTTTTCCCCCTGGGATTATAAAAAGACAGGCATTAATCCTTCTGATATTGCATATGCCAATATCAATGCTATTAGAAGGGCTGAGAGTGATTTTGGAATAAAATGTCGATTGATAGCAGATATTACAAGAGACCATGGGCATGAAAATGCATTAGACCGTTTAAATGAGATAACACAATTCTTAGGTGATGAACTGATTGGTATCGGCTTAGGAGGTAGTGAACAGAAATATCCAGCCAATCTTTTTAAAGAAGTGTTTTTAGAAGCAAAGAGACGTGGTTTTCATCGTGTAGCTCATGCAGGGGAAGTGGGCGGATCTGACTCGGTTTGGTCAGCAATTAGAGATCTGAAGGTTGAACGTATTGGACATGGAGTGCGATCAGTTGAAGATACAAAGCTGGTTGAATACTTGCAAGCGACACAAATACCACTTGAAGTGTGCATAGTAAGTAATATTAAAACTGGTGTGTATTCTAATTATTCAGATCATCCTTTTCCAAAATTATATTCTAAAGGATTATCACTGACAGTTAATTCTGATGATCCTACGATGTTTGGATCAACTTTAGCCGAAGAGTACTCAATATTATATAATGAATATGGTTTTGCTCTTTCTGATATTAGTCAAATCCAGAACAATTCAGTAGAGTCGTCTTTTGCTTCAGCAGATGAAAAAAATACATTTAAGAAAATGATGAATAGTTTTTGGATTAATAATAAAATGTTAATTGAAATTGATTAATTTTAAATAAAGGAGTTGAAATGATTGGAGCAATATTATTAACTATTATTTCCGGGGTAGGTTTTGGATTAATCGGCATTATGTTTCGGCTAGGACAAAACCGGAATGTGATACCAATTCATATCTCTATGTGTATGGGTATCGCTGGAGCGATCTTCTTTGGAGTTCAGGTTAATTGGGAACAATTTTTTCATTTGCCATTACTAGTGGTTCTTTTACCGATTGTTTCATCATTCGGAAATCTGGCTTCTATGCACTTTACAAAAGTTAGTCTTTCCAAAGGACCCCTATCTCCATTATGGAGTGCGATGAACCTGACATTTTTAACTGTTGTGATTTATTCATCAATTATTTTTTCTGAAGCAATTTTGCCATTCCAGTTTGCAGCATTAGGGACAGGTATTTTATGTGTTGTTTTTGCATCAAATTTAGGAAATAAGCAGAAAAGTGATGATAAAAATCCTTCTCGTTCAATGAAAGATAAATTAATTTATGCTGGTGCTTTGCTGATTGTTCTGCTAGGTAATAGTACAGCATTTATTATTATTAAAGATCTCGGCACGCGTACAATTGCTCATGGTATTAATACTACCTATTTAATAGAATTCCGGTCTTCGATCTTTTTTCTGATGTACCTGAGTATGGCGTTAACCTGTTTTGTACTAGTGGTCATTCAAAAAGCAAAACCTAATAGCATTGGCGACTTGATTAAAATTGGTTCGGTTGCTGCGTTTGGTTCAATTGTTGGTATGTTACTGCTGGGTTATGCTGTTGCATTACCTGCAGCATTGATTTTTACAATAAATGGAATGGTCAGTATTCTTGTAGGAGTAACGGTATCAGTAATTGCTTTTGGAGAGAAACGAACAAAGGTCTGGTACGGCACAGTTGGATTTGGAATTCTGACTGTAATACTTATCAATTTAGATCAACTTTTATAGTAAACAGAGACTGTTTTTAAGAATGGGACACTTTTACTATGTCCCTTTCATTGGCAGGTTTACTACGTTATTACTACGTTGTACCTATAAGTCTTGATATTGTTGACCGTTAGTTGAGCTCATAACCCAAAGGTCGCAGGTTCGAATCCTATCCCCGCTACAAAAAGTCCTTCAGTAATTGGAGGAATTTTCTTTTTGTGCATGTAATTATTACTTACAGATTCAGGATGCCAAAATTCATAACTGCCAGTAAAATATTTTATAAATAAATCTACGGAAATAGTTATTATTAAAATTATTCAAGAGGACATTGGTTCGATCCCGTCTGGCTCCATATGACAATTTAAAATTGAAGATTGATTCTTTACTATTTTAAATAATTCAATATCATTATTCCCTACCTATATATTTTGTTGAATATCCTCAAATTCGTATTAAATTTCCTTAACATTTTATAATGTACAATTAAACCAAACCGGAGGAACAGTGAAAAAAGAAAAAAAAGCTATCTGGGGATGGGGACTTTACGATTGGGCGAATTCAGCATTCGCAACAACCGTGATGGCTGGTTTCTTCCCTATATTTTTTAAGGAATATTGGAGTTCTGGATCAGATGTAAATACTAGCACAGCCCAACTAGCATTTGGGAATTCGATTGCTTATTTAATCATCGCATTAATGGCGCCTATTCTAGGTGCAATTTCAGACAAGGCTTCAGCCAAGAAAAAGTTCTTAATATTTTTTGCTTATCTTGGTGTGTTGATGACAGCCGGATTATACCTTGTGCAAGAAGGTCAATGGGTTTGGGCAATATTTATATATATTATGGGTATAATAGGATTTGCAGGAGCCAATATTTTTTATGACTCATTATTACCAAGTGTGGCTTCTGAGGACAAAATTGACTATGTTTCTTCTCTTGGTTTTTCTATGGGATATCTTGGAGGTGGTTTATTATTCCTAATAAACGTACTAATGACATTAATGCCTGATGCTTTTGGAATACCCAATGCCGGTGTTGCAGTAAGATTGTCTTTTATTTCAGTCGCATTGTGGTGGGGTATTTTTACTCTTTTTACTGTTTTTTGGGTACAAGAAGAAAAATATTCTGACCACAATAAACTTAATCTCGACGTTATAAAGCAAGGATTTCAGCAATTTTTCGATACTTTTAAGAAAATTAGACATATGAAAATGGTATTTTTATTTTTATTTGCTTATTGGTTTTATATCGATGGAGTAGATACAATAATAATAATGGCAGTGGATTATGGTATGTCTCTTGGGTTTGACTCCAATGACTTGATTAAGGCATTGTTAATAACACAATTTGTTGGATTTCCTGCAGCATTAATTTTCGGAAAACTCGGACAGGATTGGAGTGTACGAAAAGCTATATTTATTGCTATTGGAACATATATGGGGGTTACTATTTGGGGTGTACAGATGACACAGCGCCATGAATTTTATATCTTAGCGATTGTTATTGGTTTAGTGCAAGGTGGTATTCAAGCTTTGAGTCGATCATATTATTCTCGTTTGATTCCAAAAAATCAAGCAGGTGAATTTTACGGATTCTATAATATGTTAGGAAAATTTGCCGCAATTATTGGACCTGTATTAATTGGATTTGTTGGCCTCACTGCACGAAGAATATTAATGCCGCCATCTCCAACCGAAGCTCAAATAATTGAAGTTGGACAAACTGCTGCACGTTGGGGAATTAGCTCTATATTACTACTCTTTATTATAGGTGGTGTTCTATTTTATTTTGTAGATGAAGAAGAAGGAAAGAAAGAAGCAAAGTATTTAGCTAAATAAACCGCTTTAAAAATGTAAATGAAAAAGGAGTGATTATTCACTCCTTTTTTTATTATAATTAAAATAATAGGAGGCGAGAGTCCGTTTTGCTTGTAGTCAATTATGATGGTGTGTAAATTAAAAGATAGATTTTAAACAAAAAATTTAAACTAATAATAATAACTAACCATTTTACAAAATATTCGGAGGAATAAGTGACTGTAAAAGTATATAAACCAAGTGTCGATTCATCCAAAAATGCTTGGATTTCTGATCTTGATCAGTATCAGAAATTGTATGATGAATCGGTAAATAAACCAGACGAATTTTGGGCTGGCGTAGCCGAAAGAATCACCTGGACAAAGAAGTGGGATAAAGTACGCTCATTTGATTTTGTTGAAGGAAACATCAAATTCTTTGAAGGTGGGAAATTAAACGTTGCATATAATTGTTTAGACCGTCATGTTGAAGCCGGACACGGTAATCAAACAGCATTGATTTGGGAAGGTAATAATCCGGCAGAAGATAAAAAATTCACCTATAAAGAATTAATGGATGAAGTATCAAAATTTGCAAA
>JAHJCW010000324.1 GCA_018812885.1 bacterium
AATAAAAGAGCATTTGAAATTTGAGTCTGGTGCCCTTGTTTACCTTGTAAAAGGAAAAAGCGTAGGGGAAACAGGGAAAATTGAAGAGATAAAAGGGAAAAGCATTGTTTTAAAGAAGAGTTCAGGAGAAAAGCAGGAGACAAAAAAAGTGCTACATTTATTGTTACTGGCAATGTTCGTGCAGAATTTAACTTGTGTGGGTGAAAATCCAACCAAATGGGCGGTCTGTCCAGAAAATTATCTTATATTAATACACTAAAAAATAATAATATAAATCCAATCATTTTAGATGCCGGTGATGCACTTTTTGCTCAACCACAATATTCATTATTAAATCTCCCTGGTGTAAAATATAAAGCAAAGGCATTTTTGGAAGGATATGAAAAGGTTGGTTGTGATGCATTAAATATTGGCGAATATGATTTAGCCGTTGGTTACGAATTTTTAAAATCTTTGGAGAAAGATTCGTCAATTCCTTTTATATCAGCAAATTTACGAGAAAAGGAAACCGGTAATTTAGCATTTAAACCTTTTGTAATTATCGAAAGAAATAAGTTAAAAATTGGTATTATTGGAGTGATAGATGATCTACCTCAGACAGTAAATGATTTGTACAAAGAAAATTATTTGTCAACAGGTCAAAAGCTCATAAATAACCTGAGAGGGAAAGTCGATATTTTAGTCATGGTGGTAAATGGAAATATAAATGAAAAAAATACTATTTTAGAATCATTCAAGGATGCAGATTACGTTTATCTTAGTAAAGCGGTTAGCAACACACGAAGTACAGTTCCGGAACAGGAGGGATATCCAATATTCTATACTTTTGGTATAAGTGGAAAATACCTAGCCGAAGTAAAAACGACAATAAAAGATAATAAAGAACCAATTGCTGATATTTCAGCTAACCAAACTCGATTGTCAAGTATTGTGCGTCAATTAATTCGGTTGAAGACAACGGAAGGGAATCAGACCGTTGAAGAAAAATATGCTGCAAATCCAATCGTTCTTACGCAAATTGAAAATTATGAAAAACAAGTAAAAGAACTTGAAGACAGTATTAGCAAGGTAGTCAATACAAGTGAAATTAATATTATAGCATTGCCTAAAAATATGAAATTTGATGCAGAAATGCAGAAATTTATTGATAAGGCATTGGAAGAAGCGGAAAATCAATAAAATATTTAATACTTAATGAAAACCATTTATAAACAGGCAATTTATATAATTGTCTTTTCGATTATAGTTGGAATGTCATCCAATTATTTTAGAACTAATGGCATTCCTATAATAGCCAAACAAATTAATGGATTTAATAATAATTCTCGGATTGAAGAGTTTGTTATTGAAATTATTGATTTAGAAATTGCACAAAAATTTTTCTATAATGATATGCTATTCATCGATGCTCGAGACGACATTTCTTTCAGTGAAGGTCATATTACTGGCGCAATTTCATCAATCCCTCACGATGAGATGGTAGATAATATATTTAATAATCAGGGGTTTAACGAACCTGTTGTAATTTATTGCGATGATAATGAATGCGGTTTAAGTGAAGATTTGGGATATCAATTACAAGCAGAAGGATTCTCAAAAATTTATGTATTTAGCGGCGGTTGGGACCAATGGAAATTGGCAAAATTACCGATAGAAAAATGAAAAATGGTTTAAGTATTATAGTTCTAATTGCTCGAATATTAGTTGGTGGGATATTGGTGTATTCAAGCATCGATAAAATTGTTGATCCTAATGGATTCGCAAATGCGATTAACAACTACCATATCGTACCACTCGGACTGGAAAATATTATGGCTATTGTACTGCCATGGATGGAGTTGATTGCAGGAATATGTCTTGTTCTAGGAGTATTTATTGATGGAGCCGCCTTCTTGGTAATTGCAATAATGGTAATATTTATAATAGCAATATCGTATGCAATTCTAAGCGGATATAATATTGAGTGTGGGTGCGGTTTAAAACCAGGTGAAATGGTGGGCATTCAAAAAATTATTGAAGATGCTACATATTTGATATTAGCATGGCTCATTCTTAAGCGTCCCAAACATAGATTTGAAGTATATCCAAAATAATTTGAATAAAATGTCTTTTTCGCCTTACATTTCTCCGCTATTTTTTAGGTATTTTTAAATGATTTATGCGGGAGTAGCTCAGTGGTAGAGCCCCACGTTGCCAACGTGGTTGTCGCGAGTTCGACCCTCGTCTCCCGCTCTGAGCGATGCAAAGTGTGTAGCCCAATCAGAGGAATACACAAATTGCAAATCAGAAGCTGTCGTTTGGCAGCTTTCTTTTTAATATACATTACTTAGAATATGACAACTATTTAATAAATTCCACGTCAAATATTTTATAAATAAATCAAAAGGATAACAATGAAATCGAAATATTATGTAATTACAATCATTATTTCCATTTTACTTTCAATTCCACTATTCGCTCAAAGCGATATCCCGCAGCGCAGTAATATAGATGATGAATATAAATGGAATCTCGAAGATATTTATCCCAGTATAGAAGCATGGGAAGCAGATTACAATTTGGTAGAATCTAATCTTAATAAATTCGATGAATATCGTAGGAATTTGGGAAAATCAGGAAAAACAATTCTAAAATGTTTTAGACTTGATGAAGAACTCTCAAAAACAATTGATAATCTATATGTTTATTCCAATTTAAAAAAGGATTCTGATACAAGAGATTCAGATTCTCAAGGATTAGCTGATCGTGCAGGAGCACTTTACACAAAATATGGTGAAGCAGTTGCATTTATTGAACCTGAGCTCCAAAAGATATCTGAGAAAAAGATAAATAGTTATATTTCTAAAACTAAAGGATTAGAAGAATACAGTCATTATTTTGATAATTTACTTCGACAGAGAGAACACACATTATCGGAAAAAGAAGAAGAATTACTTGCTATGGGTGGAGAGCTTTATCGTAGTCCATATAAAATATTTGAAGCATTAACCGAAGCTGATTTGGTATTCCCAATGGTTGTCAATGAAGAAGGTGACTCTGTACGCTTAACACGTGGTAGATATTCCTTAATGTTATTATCAAAGGGTCCGGATGTCAGAAGAAGAGCATTTCTGGCTAGAACTGAAGCATTTGATAAAATAAAGAATACAAATGCAGCTGTTCTTAGCTCTTCATTAAAAAAAGATCTTTTTCTATCACGTGCTCGAAAATATAATAGTACTATCGAAATGGCATTAGGAGCGGATAACGTCCCAATAGAAGTCTATGATAATCTTTTAAATACAGTGTATAGTCATGTTGGTAGTATCAATAAATACATGGAGTTACGTAAAAAGGTACTTGGATTAGATGAAATCCATCTATATGATACTGCAGTTCCAATAGTTGAGGATGTAGACGTAAAAGTAACATACGATGAAGCGAAAATTATTCTCGAAAAAGCATTTGAACCACTTGGTGAGGAATACGTGGGTATGATTAAAAAAGCTTTAAGCTCAAGATGGATTGATGTCTATGAAACGGAAGGAAAATCTGCTGGTGCCTATTCTTGGGGAACATATACCTCTCACCCATATATGCTTATGAACTATAATGGTACAATGGATCATATGTTTACTTTAGCTCACGAACTTGGACATGCCATGCATAGTCAATATTCTAATAAAAACCAACCGTATGCAACGGCTGATTATGCACTATTTGTAGCAGAAGTTGCTTCAACATTTAACGAGAATTTGTTACTTGATTATCTTATGAATAATACTGATGATAAGAAACAAAAACTTGTGTTATTAGATCAATGGATAAATAACTTTTTAGGAACAGTATTTACACAGGTAATATTTGGGGAGTTTGAACGGACTGCGCACAAAATGGTGCAAGATGGAACTCCAATTACTGTTGAATCACTTAATAAGGTTGTACACGATATTGATGAAAAATGGTACGGAGATGTGGCAGTTATAGATGAGGGCTATGCTCTTAATTGGGGTAGAATATCTCATTACTATCGTACATTTTATGTGTATAAGTATGCTACAAGTTTATGCGCATCTACTGCTTTAGCAAAAAGTGTTCTTGATGGTGAAGAGGGAGCGTTAGAAAAATATATGCAATTTTTACAATCCGGAGGAAGTGATTACCCAATTGAAATATTGAAGAAAGCAGGCGTTGATATGTCATCGCCGGAACCGGTTGAACAAGCAATGCAATTATTTGACAGTTTAGTATCTCAAATGGAGGATTTATTACTAAATCAGTAATTATTGGGTACTATTGTTATATATTAAATAAAAAGGGCTGCAAAAGCAGCCCTTTTTTACTCTATAGTAGCTAAGTCTAATTCTTTAAAAAATA
>JAHJCW010000325.1 GCA_018812885.1 bacterium
CTGAAGAGCACGCCGTACCAACGGGGCTTCTTAAATTTTATTTCAAATAATAATATTCTATCTCGATAAAATATACAAACCGAAAATTTAAAAAAACAAATCAAAAATTATTTTTCTTAAAGTGATGCTTAAAGAGTTAATATTATTGTCTAAAGTCATACTTTATGATATTGTCCAATATATATGTAATACTAATATTTACAATTACTGCAAAGATGATATACCAGGTCCAGGCAAGATCAAAATATTTTAACAATAACACAGTTAAAATACTAAATATTAAACCAATGGCTATACTAATTGAGCTAAATTGTCGATCAATTTTACTCAAAATAAACAGACTTAAAAGACCTCCATAGGTAAAAGATGCAATCTGTAACCCCATAATTACAATTGCTTCATCTCCCTCGTCAAATATTAAGGCAATAGCTATTAAAACTACTGCCCAAATTAAACTTACCAACCGCGATAATTTTAGTGATTTTGTTTTCTTTACCCAATCGTTAACAGTCGAAGAGGCAAGCGAGTTGATGGATGAGCTCAAAGTAGACATTGCTGATGATAGTACACCCGCTAATAGTAAACCCTTTAAACCGGTTGGCAAATAGTGTGCAATGAAGGTTGGGAACTCGCGATCATTTTCTAATTCCATTCCACCAAAATAATAAAATATAAGTGATCCTGCGAAAAGAAATACACAAAACTGAATGAAAACAAATATACCGCTTCCAACCATCGCCTTGCGAGCCGCTGATAGGTTTTTTGTACTAAGCACACGCTGTACCATCATATAATCTGCCCCATGCGAGGCAAATGATAGTAATGTGCCACCTATAAAAGCACTAATGAATGCAAACGGATTTTTTAAAAGCTGCCAATCCATATTGAATATATGAAATTTATTTTGATATGTTAATTCTTTGATAATATTGATCGTAGATGCATCTGTATTTAATAAAATAAAAATAATTGAGATGATACCACCACTCAAATATAGAAAAAATTGAAAACTATCAATCCATACAACTGAGCGAATACCGCCGGAATAGGTGTAAATCAATGTGATTATCCCAATGATTAAAATTGAAATAGACAATGACCAACCTGTAATTAATTGTACAATTACTGCAACGGCTAAGAAACGGATTCCGTCGGCTAAAACCCGTGTTACCATGAATGTACTGGACGCAAGTTTTTGTATTTTCGGACCAAATCTGTCACCCAGGACTTCATAAATTGAAGTAACTCCAGTCCTGAAATACAGTGGTAATAAAAATATGCTTACCAGAATTCGACCGGCGATATAGCCCATTGCCAGCTGCAGAAATTGCCAATCCCCACGATAGGCCAATCCGGGAACACTAATAAATGTCAGCACGGAAGTTTCGGTTGCAACTATTGAGAGCATTGCTATAAACCATGGCAAGGATCTTCCAGCCGTAAAATAATCAGAAGAAGATTTATTCTTTCTGCCTTGCCATATTCCGAATGAAGCAGAACCTGCTAAAAATAGTACTATTATTATTAAATCAATATAATGCATATAGAAACTATTTAAATTTGTTTATAATATTTTGATTATTCAATAATAATAACAATACAACTAATCACAAATATATAACTAGTAGAATAAATGCTTAATTTTATTATTTGTACAGTTGAATGGATAAGCTAAAAACAACTCTAAAGGGTTGTTTTTTTGATTACTTGTTTAATGATTCAAGTATTTGTTTGATGATATTGATGATCTCATTGATCATTACTAAATCACCTCCTTTCTATTGATATTATCTAATTCATTGATTATTTCATGATAACAGTTACCATCTTCCAGATCTTTCAGGTCCCAAGCATAGGTTACTGTTGGATTGGCTTCAGTGTAGCTCGTTTGTTTTGGGAGACGTTTTGAGGAATACAGCTACTAGTTTCTTATCTACAAAAAGTTTTTCTATAATGTGACTATGTTGGACTACTTAAAATGAAAAGTTCCACAATTTGGTAGAGCCTTTCTAAATTAATTTGTTAAATAATTATTACTTCAGCTATTCCTATACCTCTTTTTTACAGCTTTTGTAGGAAAAAGTTTTGCATATATCTTTTGTCGCCACTTATCAAATTTATCAATACAATCTGAGCAAATATTTACTGAGTGAGTTTCATCAATCTTTAGATGATTAAATACAGAATTATAATTATTAATTTGTTTTTTACACAATGTGCAATTCATTTTTTCCTTCATTGAGAAATAATGATTATAAATAAATATATCCGATGAAATTTAGTTATATAAAATCACACAGTGCGTACTAAAAACCATCGTTTTTGGTACACTCAAATTAGCCTGTTTGTTTTGGTACAAGTTTGGGGGACTTTATCTTCTATGACCTCTCAACTCAAATCCCACATTTTCAATGTTTTCTCTAAATTAAATCAATCGTAAGGCCGAATGGTGGTTGGGTATGCAACAGTGATACAGATTGCAATACTATTTTAAGAACAACATTTTCTTGGTCTGACCAATTGAAATGATTAGTATGATAACGATTCCACCAATAAATCAGCCACTCTCTTCTCAATCTTGTTTGTAAAATCTGTCATGGGATTTCTATTTGATTGGTTGTCCAAGCTTGATACAATATCCAGCGATGCACCTATATTGAGTATCATCCGCCTAAATGGATTTAATCCTTCACCGCCGTAGATACTGACTGGTGTAACCGGTACTACAACACCATGATGCTGATACAATTCATAAACAATTTTTCCGACGGTAGGACTAAATTTTGGTAGATACTCATGATACTGGCTTTCAATCTTAAAGTTCACAGTTTTCCTACTGATGGTTTTAAGCATATCCAATGGGGTTTGGAACATAACAACCGCTTTGCTCTTTAAAAGATAATCTTTCACAATATCAATTGCTTTCCTGATGTTATCTGATAATTCCTTTTTATCGCCGTGATAATCCTTGTTTATTGGTATCATTTCAAGTCGATTGATTTTTCTTATAAAATAACTGGCAAAACTTTTGGCTATTGGAGACATCAACTTATACCAGGTCGAACCTAAAGCCGGTTCGATGTGTTCTTTCATAAATACTTTACGATCAAATAGATAGTGAGCTGCCATAACGTACAGTTGGCGATCAAAACCATTGATCAATCCAGCTATATCGCGACCAAATCCCGGATGATTAGCAACTATAAGATTAGGTCCGTTATTGATCCTGTTTTCTTTTCCAATATAGGTAACAAAATGATTAAAAGGTATAAAAAGCGGTTTAAGTATGCGTTTGGCACGATTATATTCAGCATTTATATTACTAGTGTTTGTCATGGTCAATTTGAATGTAACAAAAGTATTGAGAATTTATCCATTTTAGGGTATCAATTCTTTTTTAAAAACCCGATAGCGTTTGTAAAGTTCTCCGTCTGCTCGTTCCATTTCCGCTCTTACCTTTAAGTTACTCTCATCTTCATTGTGACTGTCGATATATAATAATCCGGCTTCTTTGGCTGATAGCAACATGGCATTACCCATCAATACATCAAGACCACGGCCCTGATATTCCTTGTGAATACCTGCTAAAAGCAGGTCAAGTTGTTTAGTCTTTTTCCGTTCCCAAAGGATATGCATTAATCCGAAGGGGAAAAGACGACCCTTGGCCTTTCTTAAACCGGAATTCATATTGGGCATGCCAATAATAAATGCAACAAGAATATCTTCAAACTTCACTGCTTTTATGAATCTTGGATCCAAAATTGGTATGTATTTTTTGGCAATGGAATCCATTTCCTCATCATCCATCGGAATGAATCCATGGTGACCTTCAAAAGTTTCATTCATTAGATTTAATATTGGTTTTATATAGCCTTTGAGCTCATTGCGCTTTTTGAATTCAATAAGTTTGTAACCAGTCTTTTGAGCATTAATTCTTTTTAGAACACGATTGAAGTATTCCGGTATCTTTACAGGAATCTTGTAAACAACATAATCAACATCTTTTTCATAACCTGCTGATTCAAGGAATCGAAGGATGTATTTAAAATTATAGTTACTCGCAATTGTAGGTTCTTCATCAAAGCCCTGAACAAGGTAACCTTCAGGATCCTGGTCTGAGAAACCCATTGGTCCTACAATCATGCTCATTCCGTATTCTTTTGCCCAATTTTCCACATAAGTAAGTAATGCAATTGCGATTTGTTTGTCATTAAAACATTCCAGGTATGCAAAGCGGGCAGATTTCTCGATACGGAAGTCAATATACCGATTATTGATAATGCCCATAATGCGGCCAACTGCACAATTGTTATAGTAGGCCAGGATTAGAGTAGTATCACAATAATTAAATGATTTATTTATTGTCGCATCGAAATATTTTCTTTCCTCACTATATATTGGAGGAACCCACTTATGGTGGTCTTTGTGGATAATTGCAGGTAACTGAACAAATTGTTCTAACTCTTTAGGATTACTTACCTTAACTATTTTGATATTCATAACAATTAGAATCTACTAATAAATACCACTCTTAACTTCTAATCAAATTATTCCACCTTTCTTTGACGATGCACAATTAAATCAGCAAATTTTCCCTTATTCTTTTTTATCAACATAAATGATCACATTAATAACCACCCTAACTGATGATCAGTATTATTATCAATAAATTAATTCTATTATTGAAAAAATACCATAATGATCACTTGCTTGAACATCATTAATAGTTTTCTTCATGACGACCTTAGAATCGATAATTTTTAATTGTTTCGAAGAAATTGGCAATTGATCGCCAATAAAAATACAATCGATCCTTTTTGAAATGTACTTTTCATAATGATCTACTTCCTCAAAAATATTTTGAAAAGTAGTAATATCATCATTTAGGTAGTGAGTTTGCTGATTTATATTAGTCTTGGGATCCCAAGTATAGCCGGTTGAGTCGGGATATAAATATTTATAGGTATCAGTTAGTCCGTATTGCTCAATAAGTTTTATTTCCTGAGAATTATTCAAAGAATTAAAATCGCCTATTAATATAACAGGATAATCTTCCGCTGTTTCAGTTATGAATTGAATCGTTTTTTCTGATTCACCAAGTCTCCATTGAATTCCGTTATCCATTATCATTAATAAACTGTCATATTCTGCTTCGCTTGCTTTACCACTATTAAATATTTCTTTAGCTTTTTGTTTTACTTCTAGTGCCGACGATAGCGATGCATGCCAATGCGTGGCATATATATTAATTGGTTGACCATCAGCAATTATGCATACTCCGATTACTTGTGTAGCATCCTCAAAATGAAAAGTAATATATTTACCTACATATCCACCTGATAGTTGTTTACGACCAATCCATTTGGGGGATAATTCCTTTTTAGCTAATATTATATCGCCCTCGCGTAAGTTCCATGGCAATCCTATTGGTCCAACATGGAGACCACCAATTCCTTGATGATAAAACGGAACATACCCGATATCCTTTGCTAATCGTTTTGCATATTTTGGCAATAAATTTGCCTCATGAATTCCAATAACATCTGGATTTAAATCCTTTATTTGGGTTATTAATGCTTGATAACGTTTTTCACGGATTTGTGGAGTTTCATATTCGCCCATTTTGAATGTTCCAACATAATCAAGACCTGACCATACATTAATATCCAAAATGCGCAGATTAGTCTTATGATCCTGAGCTAAAAGATTACTTGTAAATATCAAGATCATTACAAAGAATAATAATTTATTAATTTTAAAAAAGTTTTTCATTTTTCACTCCTATTAACGCAAAGAATATGCAAAAATTTGACTGATTGAAATACTTCTGTTATAAATTACATTTATCATAATACACCTCTCCTGTGTACTTCAATTATAAATTTACCACCCACCGAATCACCCTAAGGCGTATAACGCTATAATTCGTATAAATTAATGTAGGATACTACAACTGAATTGTCCTGTTTTTCAACAATATTTGGAAGTGTAGAATTGGTTTCCGTCCGGTGTGAAGGCGGGGGTCAAACACATAATGCA